>DATFCF010000868.1:0-4007 GCA_035253445.1 Mycobacterium sp. | reverse complement strand
GCAGTGCGATGGTGATCTCCTGTGCGGACTGATCGTCTGCAGGCAGCAACTCGAGTTCGCGTTCGGCGCTTGCAATTTGACCGAGTATCAGCAGGAAGTTCATCGCGCGAAGGATCGCAACCTGAGTCCGCTCGATGCCCGATGCCTGTTCGGCCTGTTCGGCCAGAACCGCCTCCGCTTCGATACCGCGCTCTTGCCACGTGATCGCCATCGCGTGCGCGATCTTGGCCCAGGGGCCACCTCCGACGGCAACGGCGCGCTCGGCGAGGGTCTCTGCGAGCCGATGGTCCAGCAGTTGCATCGCGGCTGCGGCGGCGGAAAGGAAGAGCTCCGAGTCGGGCGTGAGATCGGATTCGATGGTGAGCACTGCGCGGCGGATCAGGTCTCGGGGATCTGTAGAACCTTTTCGGGCCAGTTCGGTGGCGATGCGCCCGCGCAGCCGTTGGAGCCGCAGGGAGCCGGCGTGCCTGATTTCGCCGAGCAGCGGGTGCGCAAGCCGCACGGACGCAGGTCGCACGCTGTGGTCGACGCTGATCAGGCTCAGTGATTCGGCCTCGGCCAGGGCATCGGCATCGGCGATCTCCTCCAGAATGTCGGTTTCCAACGGCTCGGCCACAGCGAGCGCGTCGAGAACTTCGTGGACGGAGGTAGGCACCTCGGTCATCCGCGCCTCGAGCAACTCTGCGAGCGTCGGTGAGAGCCGGGGTTGGCCGTCCCACAGCCACACCCCCGAGCGCTGTGTCACCCGGCCGGCGGTCACCTCGTTTTCGAGGAGGTGACGCAGATACAGGGCGTTGCCCTGGGTGTACTGCCAAAGTCGTTGTGCACTAAAGGAGTCGACCGGGCCATCAAGAACGTGCTCCACCAGGTCCGCTATCTCTGGCGGCGACAACGGTTGCAGCTCAAGGCGTTCCAGATGCTGATCTTTCCAGATGGAGGTGATGGCGTCGGGCGGGGATTCGCCGGAGCGGATTGTCAGTATCACGGTGGCCAGTCGGCGGGTGACGAGTTGGTGCACGGTGAACGCCGACAGGTCATCGAGCAGATGCGCGTCGTCGACGCCGACGATGACCTCGCCATGCCGGGCATCGCCGATGAGCCCGTCGATCACTTCACGCACCCGTCGTAGCGGATCGGGGCCGAAGTCGCTGGCGATGTCGACGAAGGCGCCCAGCGGAACGCTGCGTGACGATGCCGTGCCGACGATCCAATGGCGGCGCGCGCTGCGCGGGCCACAGCTCGCGACGGCTTCGCGTGCCACCCGGGTCTTGCCGACACCGGCCGCGCCGGACAGCACGATCCCGCGGGCGCGGTCGGCGCTCGCCCGGGTGGCCTCGGCGATCACGACGAACTCCTCGGATCGCCCGACCAGGGGCCACTGGCGGATCACCGGCAAATTCTAGCTGGCACAGACGCGCTGCTTGCCCTTTCAAGCAAGCACGTGGCGGCGTTGTCCACCTAATGGGATCCGATCGGTGTGGCGTTGACGGATTTCGCTGTCAGTCGCGGGACGCTGATCACTGAGCCGCTGGTCGGTGAGCACTTTGTCGGCCTGGAGTGTATTTCGATTCCTAGTTCTAGATCGTGCCCCGGCCGGTTCGGTGAGGTCGCTTGTAGCGCTGATGGGGTGTTGTGCCTACGTGAGCACTGATCCATTAGGTCGCCGCCGGGTGTCCTCGGGCTCAGGGCAGGTTAACGAGGACCCCGACTGATGGAAGGTGGCATTTGATGCTCTTCGTCGGCGATGACTGGGCTGAAGACCATCACGACATTTATCTGATGGACGAGGCCGGCGCGCGGCTAGCCTCGCGGCGATTACCCGAGGGGCTGGCCGGAATTCGTGGGCTGCACGAATTGATCGCCGCGCACGCCGATGATCCCGGGCAGGTGATGGTTGGGATCGAAACCGACCGGGGATTGTGGGTCGCGGCCCTGCTAGCCACTGGTTATCAGGTGTGGGCGATCAACCCGATGGCCGCGGCTCGGTATCGCGATCGCCACCACGTGTCGGGGGCGAAGTCTGATGCCTCTGATGCCAAGCTGCTGGCCGATCTGGTGCGCACCGACCGGCACAACCACCGCCCGATTGCTGGGGACAGCCCCGACGTGGAGGCGGTCAAGGTGTTGGCACGGGCGCATCAGAGCCTGATCTGGGCACGAACCCGACACGCGAACATGCTGCGCAGCGCACTGCGCGAGTACTACCCGGCTGCGTTGGAGGCTTTCGATTCGCTCACCGATCGCGACGCGTTGGCGATCCTGGGCCGCGCACCGACCCCCGACCAGGGGGCACGGCTGAGCTTGTCGAAGATTGGCTCCGCGCTCAAAGCCGCTGGGCGCCAACGCAACATCGACGCTCGGGCCCGCGAAATCCAAACAGTGCTGCGCACTGAGCACCTGGCCGCACCCGAGGCGGTCGCGACGGCGTTCGGGGCCACCACGAGTGCGGCGGTCAACATCATCGCCGAACTCAACGACCAAATCACCCAGCTCGAGGCCGCACTGGCTGACCATTTTGAGACACACCCGGACGCCGACATCTACCTCTCCCTGCCAGGACTCGGTGTCATTCTCGGCGCCCGGGTGCTCGGTGAGTTCGGGGACGACCCAAACCGTTACACCACCGCCAAGTCTCGCAAGAACTACGCCGGAACATCACCGTTGACCGTCGCGTCGGGCAAGAAACGTGCCGTGCTGGCTCGCCATATACGCAATCGCCGCCTCTACGACGCGATCGACCAATGGGCCTTTTGCTCTCTATCGAACAGCCCTGGCGCCCGTGCCTTCTACGACTCCCACCGCACCGCAGGCGACACCCACCACCAGGCTCTGCGCGCCCTCGGTAACCGCCTCGTCGGCATCCTCCACGGCTGCGTGCGCCATCGCACTCACTACGACGAACACAAGGCCTGGGCTCACCGCACGACCGTGGCCGCTTGACGCGCTACACCCCTGGGATGTCTAGAACTGGGTTAGTTGACTATCCCAGCCTCACGACCGAGCTGGCATTCCTTGGCGGCTGCTTCCCGCATGATCGAGATCGCTTGCGATACAGCGCCTTCAGCGGCGCACACCCAGGCCTGCGCGGTGGCTGATCGGGCGATCGTGGCGTCCAGTTGTGTCAGCGCATCCGCGGGCCGATAGGCATAGGCGTGCAGGAACGCCGGCGGAACCCGCAGGTGCGACACTTCCGCGGACCCGTCGGCGAGCCGGTAGCCGCTGTCCGCAGCGGACTCGATCTCAGCGACGGCAAGCGAACCGATGGGGCTCCGATACCTGGTGGCGTAGTCCATCCGGCAGGACTGGGGTAGTCGACTACCCCACCACGCCTGATTCTGCGGACGTAATTTTCCTGGCAAATACACAAACGCGTGTTCACAGCGGTGCGTCGGAGAGGTCAGATGTCGCAACACAGCACAGACATGGATCGCGGTGGTCGGCATCGGCGAGTGCGTAAACCGGCCCGCCCCTTGCTGACTGTCGCTGCCGGGATCGGCGGTCTCGGGATCGCGGTGGCCGCGCCGGCAGCAGCGCTGTTGGCCGGTGCCCCAACGGCGGGTGCCCAGCCTCTGTCGGGGTGTAGCTCGGTGTCACTACTGTCCCCGTGCGACAGCGCGACCGTGAGTGCCGCGGAAAGCGCTTCTGCGGCCACGGCTGTCGCGCCGATGGTGGACACGCTGGTCGCGCCAGGCGATTTCGGCAATCTGCTCGGCGCTGTCGTCGCGATCTTCATCAGCAACGGCGACGAGCCGGGTGAGAACGCCGGCCTGCTGATCGGCAACGGCGCCGACGGCGGGTTCAACCAGGACGGTGGTCGCGGCGGTCTGCTATTCGGCAACGGCGGCCGCGGGGGCAACGGCACCTTCGCGAACGAACACGCCGGGAACGGCGGACACGCCGGTCTGATTGGCAACGGCGGCGACGGCGGTACAGGTTTTCTTGCTGGTTTGCCCCTGGGAGGCGGCGGCAGGGGAGGCAACGGCGGCAACGGTGGTCTGTTAATCGGT
>DATFCF010000867.1:0-5112 GCA_035253445.1 Mycobacterium sp. | reverse complement strand
GCGTCCGGGTTCGCCGAACTGGGTGAAACAGGTCGGTCCGAGCAGGCCGAGGTCGCCCGGATTGCTCGCGAAGGGGGTGTGCACTTGCTCGGACCGAACTGCATCGGTTACACCAATTACGTCGAACCACTCACGACGGTCTTTCTCCCCGACGCACCGGTCGTCGCACTGGAGCCTGGGGTTGACGATGCGCTCGCGATCGTAACCCAGAGCGGCGGACTGTTGGGGCTCATCCATACAGGGCTCACAGCTCGCGGCCTGAAGGTGTCCTATCGGATCACCACCGGAAACGAGGCAGGAATAACGCTGAGCGACGTACTTGCCTTCCTGGCCGACGATCCGGTCACCTCCGGTGCAGTGGTCTACGCCGAGGACATCCGTGATCCGCAGAGCTTCCTCAGTGCTGTACGGACGTTACGTGCGCGAGGCAAAACTGTGACTCTGTTACACAGCGGGAGGAGCGACCAAGCGCGAGAGGCAGCTGCTTCGCACACCGGCGCACTTTCCGCCGACTACGCTCTGATGAAGACGATGGCCACCAGGGCCGGCGCCTGCGTCGTCGAATCCCTCGAAGAGCTACTCGACGTCACCGAAATTCTTGCACGCTTTCCGACACCCCAGGCAGGGGACATTGCGGTCACGACGACTTCGGGCGCGTTCTGCGCAGTTGCGATCGACACCTTTTCCGATCTCAATTCTCCGGTAACAGCTCTGTCCCAGAAAACAACTCGGTTCCTTTCTGGAAGGATGCCGGCATACATCAGCCCGAGCAACCCGCTGGATCTGGGTACGGCACCCGTGACAGACCCGGCGCTGTTCCATGACTGCGTCGCCGCTCTCCTCGCCGACGATGGATTCGGTTCGGTCGCCGTTGCCGCTCCGTTCGTGGATCCGCAACAGAACCGCGAGATGCTCGTCCAGGTGACTCGTGCGGCACTCGGGCAGGCCAAGCCGGTCGTGATCAGTATGTTTGCAGACCTGCAGCCCGTCCCAGACGAACTGAGGCACTACGCCGCGGAGCACGGCATGGTCTTGTCGACCTCACCTGAACGCACCTTGCGGGCCCTTGCCACCGTATCCCGATACGGAAAGGCACTGGCGAGACCGGTTGTCCCGCTCAGTGGAGTCGAAAGACCCCGCCGAGCTGTCGAATCCGGCCCACTCGCCGAGTGGGAGGGAAAACAACTCCTGGCGGACATCGGAATTTCGATTCCGCAAGGAGCTCTGGCCAGGTCCGCGGAGGAGGCCATCGCAATCGGCGAGCGGATCGGATACCCAGTGGTGGCCAAAGCACAATCGCGCGAACTCCAGCACAAGACAGAGTCCGGTGGTCTCGTTCTCGGAATCGCCGATTCGAACGCACTCGGCACGGCCTTCGCAGATCTGGAGCGTCGACTACCCGGTCTCGACGGCATCTTGGTGGAGTCGATGGCGGCCGGGGGAATCGAACTCATGATCGGGGCCACTCGACACCCGCTCTGGGGGCCTGTCGTGCTCGTGGGCCTCGGTGGCGTCTGGGTCGAGGCGCTTGGCGACGTTCGGATGCTTCCCGCCGACCTGAACACCGCGGACATCATCGAGGAACTACAGCAGCTGCGATCGGCCAAACTGCTCGGCCGCTTCCGCGGATCCGAGCCCGTCGACCTCGATGCTGTGGCCGAGATCGTCTCGAAGGTTGGACAATTCATGCGCACTCATCCCGAGATTGCCGAACTGGACATCAATCCGGTCGTCGCCCGGCCGGACAGTGTCACCGCACTCGACGTTCTCATCGTTTTCGAAGCTGCTCAGAGTCCGGTGCATGAACTGGAGTCGGTGCAGTGAAGGCGGAGGACGGGAACGCCGCCGCAGAGTATCTCCGCGGTGCGGAAAGGGCCGCAGGCGATCTTCCCGGAATCCCCGACGTCGGCGACTGGAGGCCGACCAGCGCAGCGGTCGTCGGTGCCGGCACGATGGGCGGAGGGATCGCCACGGCGTTCGCCAACGCAGGGATTCCGGTCACCCTGATCGACCGCACGCCAGAGGACATCAAGCGGGGATACGACAGCATCCGACGCAACTACGCCGCGAGCGTACAACGAGGCAGAGTCGACCACAGTGACGCCGATGCCCGGCTCGCTCGCATCTCCACCTCGACCGAACTCACATCGGTGGCCGGAGCGGACGTAGTGATCGAGGCTGTCTTCGAAGAGATGGCGACCAAGCAAGCGATCTTCGCCGAACTCGGCCGGCACGCCCGCTCCGACGCCGTTCTCGGCACGAATACGTCGACGCTCGACATCGATCAGATCGCCTCCGCCACAAAGCGACCCGAAATAGTGATCGGGTCTCACTTCTTCAGTCCTGCGAATGTCATGCGCTTGCTCGAAGTTGTCCCCGGCGCGAAAACCGACGCGAAAACCGTGGCGCGCTTGATGGCACTGGGGCGGTCGTTGGGCAAAGTCGCAGTCCGGTCGGGCAATCGACACGGCTTCATCGGCAATGCGATGCTCCTCGACTATTTGAGACAAGCCATGTTCTTGGTCGAGGAAGGCGCGCTACCTGCCGACGTCGACCGTGTTCTGCAGGACTTCGGCATGGCTATGGGACCGTTTGTCATGACGGACATGGCCGGCCACGATCTCGCGGTGGATTCCAAACGCCGAGCGCTGACCACCCGGCCGACGGACCGGCGCTGGTCAGACCTCGAGCTCTTCCTCGTAGACCGGGGCCGCCTGGGCCAGAAGAGTGGAGCCGGTTGGTACCGGTACGAACCGAACACTCGGCGTCCGTTGCCAGACCCTGACTTCGACGCCGACATCGTCGGCTACTCGAAAGGACTCGGACTCGAGCGTCGTCGTATCTCCGACGAAGAAATTCTCCATCGCTGCCTTTACGCGCTCGTCAACCGGGCCGCGCATCTACTCGGCGAGGGTACCGCCGAGAAACCGGGTGACATCGACGTCGTCTACACGTCAGGATATGGGTTCCCCGCAAGCACAGGTGGTCCCCTCTACTGGGCGGACACGATTGGGCCCGGGAGAGTTCTGTCCGAAGTCGAGCGGTTCGCCCGCGATGACCCCTATTGGTGGCAGCCGGCTCCGCTACTGATTGAAATCGCCCAGTCCGGATCTACATTCGGTTGCTTGGGGTCAGTAACGCCGAGCACGGGAGTGTCACCGAACCCTCAACCGACGACGACAATCGAGGAGACTCGACCATGACAACGTCCGAAGCAGTACCGTCTCGTTACACGTACGGTATCGACACCGCAGAACTTGTTGCCATCGACTTCCACACGCACGTCGAGGTGGACAGCTGTGGACACCGAGCACTCGATGACGCGCTTGTGGAGGCGTCGGCGAAGTACTTCAAGACCGGGACCGTCGATCGGATTGCCTCCATCGAAAAGATCGCCGACACCTACCGTGAGCGCAAGATGGCCGCCGTCGTCTTCACAGTCGACGGCCTTTCGGCTACCGGACACCCGGTCAACTCGATCGAAGAAATCGCGGAATACGCCGCACGGAACAACGACGTGCTGATCCCGTTCGGATCTGTGGACCCGCATCAAGGAAAGGCAGCAACCCGCAAGGCGCGCACACTGCTCGAACGACACGGCGTCAAGGGCTTTAAGTTCCACCCGTCGGTGCAGGCCTTCGAGCCGAACGACCGCGCCTACTATCCGCTGTACGAGCTGCTGGCCGAGCATCAAGTGCCGGCGCTCTTCCACACGGGTCAGACCGGTATCGGTGCAGGACTACCGGGCGGTCACGGAATCAAGCTGCGCTACTCGGACCCGATGCTGCTCGACGACGTCGCAGCTGACTTTCCTGAACTTCCCATCGTGATGGCACACCCCGCGGTGCCTTGGATGGACAGCCAGATCTCGATCGCCACACACAAATCGAATGTGTACATCGACTTGTCCGGATGGTCGCCGAAGTACTTTCCACCGCAGCTCATTCGCGCCGCAAACACGTTCCTCCGTGACAAGTTGCTGTTCGGCTCAGACTATCCGGTGCTGCACGTCGACCGGTGGATGGCTGACTTTCACGATCTGGACATCAAACCCGACGTCATCCCCTCGATCCTGAAGAACAATGCGCTGAGAGTGCTCGGCATCGGACAGTGATGGGTGACCGAGAAATTCACGAAACCGAGTCGGATCTGCCGCAGAACCAGCGGTATCGAGCGGCCCGAGTTCACATCGCCAACCGTGCACGAGGCCAGGACAACAAAGGGACCGGCAGCTAGTTCTCTATGCCCAAATGCCGTACCTACCGGGATCCTGTCGATTTCGATCCGACAGGGCATTACGAATCGAGGCAGTCATGACCGTCACCGACGACACCGCCACCATCTCCCGCCCCAACATCGCACCACGCCAGCTTTTCATCGACGGACACTGGCGCGAAAGCTTCGGTGGTGGCCGCACAGACATCATCGATCCATCCACCGGCACCGTTCTGACCTCGGTCGCAGACGGGGTACCGAGAGACATCGATGAGGCTGTAGCAGCGGCACGCGCCGCCTTCGACGACGGCCGCTGGTCGGGCCTTCCCAGCCGCGAACGCGCCCGCATCCTGTACAAGGTCGGCGACATCATCCGCGACCGCGCGGACGAACTCGTCGCCACCGAAAGCGCCGACGTCGGAAAACCAGTCTCCATTTGTCGCGCCGCGGACGTGATTATCATTGCCGAACAGTACGAATACTGCGCAGCGATAGCCCAGACACTGGGCGGGTCCAACCGTGAAACTCCGCTGAACGCTCACGCCTACACCAGTCGCGAGCCACTGGGTGTCGTCGGTGCCATCACCCCGTTCAACTTCCCGCTCATTCTCTCGAGTTCGAAGATCGCCCCGGCCCTGGCCGCGGGAAATACGGTCGTGCACAAGCCTGCCGAGGACACTCCGTTGAGCGCGCTACTGATGTCCGAGATCCTGACCGAAGCCGGTGTACCACCGGGCGTCCTCAACGTTGTCACCGGTAAGGGATCGACCATCGGTGAGGCGCTGCTTCAGCACCGGGATGTCAACAAGATCGCGTTCACCGGATCCACCGACATCGGCCGCCATGCAGCCAGCGTGGCCGGGCAGCACCTGATCCCGATCACCCTGGAACTCGGAG
>DATFCF010000866.1:0-8456 GCA_035253445.1 Mycobacterium sp. | reverse complement strand
GATGCAGGGCCAGCTCGACACCGATTTGACCGACCTGGGCCGCGAGCAGGCCGCTGCGGCCGCTGAGGTGCTGGCCAAGCGGCAACCCTTGCTCATCGTGTCCTCGGATTTGCGGCGGGCCCTGGACACCGCGGTTGCGCTCGGCGAGCGGTCCGGGCAGCCGGTGCTCGTCGACCCCCGGCTGCGTGAGACACATCTGGGTGACTGGCAGGGGCTGACCCATCTCGAGGTCGACGCCGCGGCGCCGGGTGCGCGGCTGGCGTGGCGGGAAAACGCGCGATGGGCGCCGCACGGCGGGGAGAGCCGGGTCGACGTCGCCGCACGCAGCATGCCGCTGATGGCAGAACTGATCGCCGAACAAACCGAATGGGGTGTCGACGATCCGGAGCGGCCGGTAGTACTCGTCGCGCACGGCGGCCTGATCGCCGCGCTGACCGCGGCGCTGCTGGGCTTGCCGGTCGACAACTGGCCGATCATGGGCGGCATGGGCAATGCCAGCTGGGTGCAGCTGTCCGGGCACGGGGCCGTCGATGCCGCGCCCGAGGACATCGGGTGGCGGCTCGACGTGTGGAACGCCTCGGCACAGGTCGCCAACGATGTCCTCTGATCCGGCGATCCGGCCTACCCTGCTCGTCTTCTGCGATTCGCTGTCCTACTACGGGCCGACTGGTGGGCTGCCGTCCGACGATCCGCGCATCTGGCCGAACATCGTTGCCAGTCAACTGGGTTGGGACCTGGAGCTGATCGGGCGGATCGGCTGGACGTGCCGTGACGTGTGGTGGGCTGCCACCCAGGATCCGCGGGCGTGGGCGGCGCTGCCGCGCGCTGGGGCGGTGGTCTTCGCGACCGGAGGGATGGACTCGCTGCCGTCACCGCTGCCCACCGCGCTGCGCGAGCTGATTCGCTATGTGCGCCCACCGTGGCTGCGCCGATGGGTGCGCGACGGCTACGGGTGGGCCCAGCCGCGGTTCTCGCCGGTGTCCCGTGCGGCGCTGCCCCCGCACCTGACTGCTGAATATCTCGAAATGACCCGGAATGCAATCGATTTCAATCGGCCCGGTATTCCGATCGTGGCGTCGCTGCCGGCCGTGCACATCGCGGCGACCTACGGCAAGGCCCACCACGGCCGAGAAGGCACCGCGAAGGCCATCGCCGACTGGGCCGAGCAGCACGATGTTCCACTGGTCGACCAGAAGGCGGCGGTCGGCGAGCACATCATGAGCGGTCGGGGGAATCCGGACGGGATTCACTGGAACTTCGAGGCGCATCAGGCGGTGGCCGAGCTGACACTCAAGGCACTGGCCGAAGCCGGTGTGCTACCTGGAGATTCACGCGGTTAGCCATGGCTGTCGTGGTGGTGACGGACTCGTCGTCGCGCTTGGGTTCAGATGACCTCAAGCAGTGGAACGTTCGTCAGGTGCCGTTGCATGTTCTGGTCGACAGTGATGACATGCGCGACGGTGTCGACGACGTGCCGTACGACATCCACGACCGCGCACGGGCCAGCACGTCAGGCGCATCACCCGCCGAGCTTGCCGACACGTACCGACAGGCGCTGGCTGACAGTGATGGTGACGGTGTGCTGGCGGTCCACATTTCGGCGGCGCTGTCGAGCACATTCAGCTCGGCGGTTTCGGCGGCCCGCGAGTTCGGGCCGTCGGTGCGGGTGGTCAATTCCCGGTCTGCGGCCATGGGTGTCGGATTTGTTGCGCTGGCGGCAGCGAAGTCGGCGGCATCGGGCGCCGACCTGAATACTGTTGAAGCCGCGGCCCGTTCGGCCACCGACCGCGGCCACGTCTTCGTCGTCGTTCATCGACTGGACAACCTGCGGCGCAGCGGCCGAATCGGGACGGCGGCGTCGTGGCTGGGCACGGCGCTCTCGCTCAAGCCGCTGCTGTGTCTCGACGTCGACGGGCGGCTGGTGCTGGATCAACGCATCAGGACCATCACCAAAGCGCACGCGGCGATGGTCGATCGCGTTGTGGAGCTCGTCGGTGACAACAGGGCTGCCATCGCGGTGCACCACGTCGACAACCACGACGCCGCAGACGAAGTCGGCGCGGCACTCACGACGCGGCTTCCTCAGATCGAGTCGCTCACCGTCACCGACATGGGCCCGGTGCTGTCGATCCACGTCGGTGGCGGATCGGTCGGTGTGGTCGTGCAGATCGCCGAGGGCTGATCGTCTAGAGGGCGGCCCGTCCGGTGATCGGTGGCAGATCCTTGAGCGTGACGATCCCCGGTGCGGCGGCTACGACCGCGGGTACGGCGTTGGTGACGGGCATCGCGGTGTAGATCATGCCCAGGCCCATGAAGCCGGGTTCGGCCCAATCGTTCGGCGGCAGGCAATGCAGAACCGTGCGCATGTTGGGCAGGCCGAACACCTGGATGACGTGGCCGTGCTCGAGCGGCTTCGGCGGGGTCACGTGGTCACCCATGATCCAGTTGAATCCCACACTGACGACGTTTCGGTCGCCGACCCAGCCGCGGTGATAGCCGTAGACGCCGGCCACCGTGCCCTTCGGGATATGCATGAAGCCCAGGTCGGTGTCGCCGGTGGCGGCGGTGAACGTGACGTCGAAGGTGATCCGGTCGAGCTTGGCGCCGATGGCGTCGGCCATCATCGCCGCCGATTCGGCGAACACCTCGCTTTCGCGGCGGACGTTTTCGGCCAGCCCGGGCGTATCGGGATCCTGCGAGAAGCCCATCGCGGTCTGGGTACCGGCCGACTCATACGTCGAGCAGTCCACCGACTCGGTGATGCGAATCTCGTCGACCCGTTCGCACGATCCGCTGAGCACCATGCCGACCAAGTTGGTCATGCCCGGATGCGCTCCGCTGCCGAAGATCGTCGAATTGCCCTTCTCACAAGCCTTTCGGATCCGCTCCAGATCCTCGGGCGACTGCTTGCCGCCGGTGATCCAAGCGGCGCTCGAACACACGTTGATCCCGGATTCGAGCAGGCGCGCGAGTTCGTCGATGTTCGGCCACAGCGGGTTGTAACAACAGGCGTCGGGCCCCAGGGCGATCAACGCGTCGATGTCGTTGGTGGCCGTCACGCCGGTGGGCTCGGGCCAGCCTGCCAACTCGGCGGCGTCGACGCCGACCTTGTCGGCGCCGTATGCGTAGACGCCGACCAACTCCATGTCGGCGCGCCCGATGATGGCGTGCAACGACCGCCGCCCGATGTTGCCGGTTGTCCACTGAATCACCCGAAAGGGTCGGTCAACGGTAGTCATTGGCAGCAACCTACGTATGGGTTCCGCCGTCGACACGCACCTCTGTTCCGGTGACGAAATAGGCGTCCGACGAGCCCAGCATCGCGACCACCGCCGCAACCGCGTCCGGCTTGGCGAACATCCCGCCGTCGTCGAGCGGCAGCACAGGGGTGATCTTGCCGAACAGCGAGAAGTCCGCATCGGCGGGCAGTCCGGGGCCGACGCTCTGTTTGGATTCGCCGGTGCCGTCGGTCATTCCGGAGGAAATCGAGCCGGGCTGAACCGAGTTGAACCGGATCCTCTCCTTGGCGAACTCCAGCGCGAGCGCGTGGGTCATCGCCTGAATGCCTGCCTTGGACGCGGCGTAGGCGGACATGTACGGGTGCGCGAACGTCGCCGATGTCGAGCTGAAGTTGACCACGGCGGGATCGTTGCCGTTGCGCAGCGCGGGGATGCACTCCCGGGTCATGAGGAAGGTGCCGATGAGGTTGATCCGCAGCACCTGCTCGAAGTCGGCAAGTGTGGTGTCCATGAAATGCGCTGAGCGCAGGATCCCGGCGGCATTAACTAGTGTGTCGAGGGCTCCGAGTACCTCGAGGCCTTGGCTCACCCCGTCCTTGACCGACTGCTCGCTGGCGACGTCGATGACCACCGTGCTGAGCCGATCTCGGTGCGGTTCGGCCCTGGCCACAGTGTCCTTCAACCCGGACTCGCTGACATCGGCTGCAACCACTTGGCCACCTTCGTCCAAGATGCGCAGCACGGATGCTTGCCCGATGCCGGAACCACCGCCGGTGATCAGAACTCGGCGGTCACTGTAACGCTGCAGAGATGTCATAGGCAGATCCTCCTGGGTGAGTTACGGATTGTCAGCTATCTGTGGTTTTGGCGGCCATGTCGAGGGCGGCGAGATGGCTGAACAGCATCGACGCTCTGATCGGCTTGCCTCTGCCGGTCGTCAAGGCCGGGCCTTGGCTGCGGACCGTCCTGCGCGACGGCCGTAGAAACTGCCGTCACCGAGAGAGATGCCGCTGGCATAGCCCCACGCGGCCAGTCCGGAGGTGGTGCGTCCGGCCGCGAACAGTCCGGGGATCGGTTCGCCGCTGACATGCAGCACCTCGGCGTCGAGGCTCGTCAGCAGCCCTCCGAGGGTGAACCCCGCGCAGCTGCCCCGCAAGTCGATCGCACCGACCGGGGTTCCAATGGGCTTGACCCATTCGGATTTCTTGTGCAGCAACGGATCCTCGCCGCGCGCGGCGGCGACGTTGTAGGCGCTGACTGTCGACTGCAGCGATCCGTCCGGCAGACCGATCTGGTGTTCGAGTTCGGTGACGGTTTCGCAGACCCACGTGGCCTGGCGTTTGAGGAATGGCGTCGCGGATGTCGCGGCCATCGCCTCCTGCTGGGCGTCGCCGTCGATGATCAGGAACGCGGTGTCGTCTTGCTGGTAGAGCGTGAGTTGGCCGATTCGACCTGAATACGTGTCCTCGGGGACGTAGCGCTGGCCCCGTCCGTTGACGAGAATGCCGCGGACGGTCTGTTGAGGGTCGATCAGGAACGCCACCTCGGTGGCGTCCATGTGGGCGAGGTCCGCGCCGAGCGCCTGGGCTATCCGGATGGCCTGGCCGTCGTGTTGCTCGATCGAGGCTGCCGGCCGGCCCGCGAGACGCGGTGCGTACTGGGTGACCATCGCGTCGTTGTACGCGAAGCTTCCGCAGGCGAGCACAACCCCCCGCCGTGCGCGGACCGCGATCGACTTGCCGTACCGGCGGGCGGTCAACCCGGTGACCCGGCCGTCGGACTGTACGACCAGGGACTGCACGTGAATGTCGTAGACCGACTGCACGCCACGGGAAGTGGCCGTGTCGACCAACGGTTTCATCAGCATGTAACCGGCACTTGCCTCGCCGGCACGCTTGTTCGCCATCTGCGGAACATGGCCGCGCGGCGCAGGCGCGGCGATGGTGTTGAACGGATACGCGTTCTCCCCGCCGGTGTACATCAGACCCTCGTCGGCGGGCGGTTCCCAGCCCGGTTCGCCCCAGAACACCGGCTTGAACGGAACCCCGCAGCGCACCAGCCAATCGAAGTGCTCGACGCTGCCCGTGCAGTAGTCGGCGATCCTCTTCTCGTCGGCGCCTGGTCCCATCGCCGCGTTCAGGAACGCCGCCATGTTGTCGACGGAATCGTCGAAACCACAGTCTCGTTGGAGACCGGTGCCGCCACCGAGGTAGATGAATCCGCCGGCCATCGCGGCCGCACCGCCCCAGCCGCCCGTGCGCTCGAGGACCAGAACGTCCGCGCCGGCGCCGGCTGCTTCAACCGCCGCGGCGGCACCTGCTATGCCGTATCCGGCGATGACGACATCGGCCTCGTGGTCCCAGTGCTGGATCTCGTCGGCAGATCGTGGGTGGACGTCGCTGGTCACGGCCGCATCGCCACCGGGAGCTCGCCGGTCCACTGGTGGCCCCAGTAGCTGTCGGCGGTGATTTCTTCTGCGGTGTAGTAAGTTTCGTCGACCCGCAGTCCGTCGGTGCCGAACTCGATGTCCCACCCGCCCGGTGCGCGCACGTAGAACGACACCATCTTGTCGTTGGTGTGCCTGCCAAGCGTCGAGGACAGCTGGAAGCCCTCGGCATTCACTCGGTCCAACGCCGTGCCGACCGCGTCAAGGCTGTCGACCTCCACCATGACATGGATGAGGCCGGGCGCACCCCCGCGCATCGACGGAACGATCGCCATGCTGTGGTGGCGTTCGTTGACGCCGAGGAACCGGATCCGCACCGGACCGAACTCCGGCGGAGCCGGCACTCGCCACGCGCCCCGGGACAGAAAACCCAGCACGTCGGTGTAGAAGTCGAAGGCGGAGTTGGGATCTGTTGCAGGCAGGACCACATGACCCAATCCCTGTGCGCCCGTGATGAACCGGGCGCCAAAGGGGGTCACGACGGGGCTGTGGTCCAGAACAGCGCCGTGAAACACTTCGATCGTGGTGCCGGTCGGGTCGCAGAAGGTTATCGCCTCTTCGACCCGCCGCGCATCGGCGGCTTCCTGTGACAGCGGTTTGACGCCGACACCGGCGGACCGCAGCGTCTCCTGAACTCGCAGCAGCGCCACATGGTCGCGGACCTCCCAGCCGACGGTGACGACCTCGTCGGTTTCCCCTGGGACCACGACGATCCGGGCGGCACGCTCGTCCATGCGCAGGTAGAGGGCCGACGCGTCCGGACCAGAACCCTCGGCGAATCCGAGCACGTCGAACGCGAAGCTGCGCCACCGGTCGATGTCGTTGGTCTGGACCTTGATGTAGCCGAGGCTTTTGATGTCGCTCATTGTGGGTGTCCCTGTTCCGATTAGATCATCGCCCGCAGCTGACCTTCGGGCTCGATGCCGAGCGAACTGAGCGCGGAGGCGTGGAAAGTGGTGCCGGGAACGTGGATCGCGTGGGCCAGCCCGGCGTGCGCGTCACGCCAGTACCGCTGCAACGGTTTGTCCATCCGTAGTGCATTGCCTCCCGAGCGCGAGAAGATCTGGTCGACAGCCATCACCGCGCGCCATGCAGAACGCACCTGGGTGCGGCGCCCGGCAGCGCGGTCCGCGAACGACACTTCGTCTCCGGCGTCGACGATCTCGTAGATCCGGTCGACGTTGGCGAGCAATTCCTGCCGTGCGGCGTTGATATCGGCGGCGGCTTCACCGATGGAGTACATGACATACGGGTCGTCCTTGATCGCGGTCCCGGCGGCGCCCACGCGGTCGCGCTGATAGTCGAGGTGGGCGGCCAACGCGCCTTCTGCGATCCCGATGACCGCTGAAGTGATGCCCAGCGGGAACATCGTCGACCAGGGCATCAGGTACAGCGTCTCCGTCATCCCGGCCTTGCGCTGGGCGGTGCCGTCCATCACCTCGGTGGCATTCATCACGCGATACTCCGGCACGAACGCGTCCTTGACGATGACGTCCTTCGAGCCGGTTCCCCTCAGGCCCACCACATTCCAGGAGTCCTCGACGATCTGGTAATCCTTGCGCGGCAGGATCATGTGGAGCATCTGCGGGGGCATCAGGGGCCTGCCGTCGGCGTCACCGACCATGGCCCCCAAGAAAATCCAGTCGCACGCGTCGGTGCCAGAGCTGAACTGCCATCGGCCGTTGAAGATGTAGCCGCCGTCGACGGGCCTAGCCACACCTTGCGGCGCATATGGGGAGGCCACCCAGGTGTCGGTATCGGTGCCCCAGATCTCCTCGGCCACCCGCGGGTCGGCGTATGCCAGCTGATAGGGGTGCACGCCGACTACACCACAGATCCAGCCGGATGCCGGATCCAGTGAGGCGACCCTCATGACCGTTTCCGCGAACTCGCGCGGGTGTACCTCGAACCCGTTGTATTGCTTGGGCTGTAGCAGCCTGATCGCACCGACGGACTTGAGGTCTTTGACGGTCTCGTTGGGCAACCGGCCGAGCTGCTCGGCTTCGGCGGCTTGCTCGCGCAGTTGGTCGGCGATCGCCATCACTTTGTCGAGAACCCGCTCGGTCATGATGTGTCCTCCGCTGTCGGCACCTGGAGATGGTGGACCACCGTTGATGACACCATGTGTAGCCGTCTCGATGAGCGAAACCGCGGCAACTAATCCGAGCGGAGCAGGAAGCCCAACACAATGGCCTCGAAGGCCTGCTTGGCCTCGATCATTGCCCAGTGCCCGCAGTTGGGAAAGACGTGCAACTCCGCATTCGGAATCGTGCGCATCGGGATCAGCGCCATGTCCAATGGGCTGACCCGGTCGTCGCGGCCCCACGTCAGCAACGTCGGTGCCTGCACTTTGTGCATCATCGCCCAGGGCAGCGGCGCCTCGGAGTTACGCATCGCGGTCATCATCGCGTCGAATGCCGCCTTGCCGTACATGCGCCGGGCACTCTCCAGCGTCGGCGGATCGCTCGCCAGCGCCCAGCGTTCCTCGATGAGTTCATCGGTCACCAATGCCGGGTCGTACACCATCGAGTGCAGCCAGTCGACCAGCCGCTGCCGGGTCGGATTCTCGGTGAACTCCTGCAGAAGTCTGATGCCTTCGCTCGGCCCCGGACTGAACACATTCGTGCCGATACCGCCGATCGTGACGAGGCGTCGAACCTTGGCCGGATGACGGATCGCGAAATTGATGCCGACACCGCCACCCATCGAATTGCCAATAATGTCAACGGCGTCGAGTCTCAGTGCTTCGACAAAGGTGACCACGGCACCCT
>DATFCF010000865.1:0-2341 GCA_035253445.1 Mycobacterium sp. | reverse complement strand
CGTTCGGCAACGTCGCCGCGAGCTTCCATGACACCAAGGCACCGACGGTGAAGTTCCCTGGCATCGACATCGAGCTGAGCAAGGTGCTGCACGCGAGCGAGGCGGTCATCGTCCCGGGCCCGCTCCCGCCGGCAGGCACGGGTCGCGCGGTCACGAAGTTCACCGACATCTGGGACAAGGGCAAGGCGGCCGTGATCTGGTCGGAGACCACGGTCACCACGCCCGATGGCAGGCCGCTGTGGACGCAGAAGCGATCCATCTTCGCCCGCGGCGAAGGTGGTTTCGGAGGCGAGCGCGGCCCCTCGACATCGTCCGAGCCGCCGGGTCGCGCGCCCGACTACGAGCTGTCCATACCGGTTTCTCCTCAGCAGGCGCTGCTGTACCGGATGTGCGGGGACCGCAATCCGTTGCACTCCGATCCCGACTTCGCTTCCGCCGCAGGATTTCCCAGGCCGATACTGCACGGCCTGTGCACATACGGCATGACATGCAAGGCGCTGGTGGACGCGTTCTTCGACGGTGACACCGCCCGCGTCGGAAGCTACGGCGCGCGGTTTGCGGGAGTCGTGTTTCCCGGCGAGACGCTGAAGGCCAGCGTCTGGAAGGAGGGCGACGGCTTCAATGCCGTCGTCACCGCGCCAAGTCGCGACGATGCCGTCGCGCTTGCCGGAGTGGAACTATTACCGGTCTGAGCGCGCCGAATGCCGTTCGAAGGCGCGTCGTCGAACGACCCAGCACTGTCTGCCCAACAGATTCATCTTCTCGCTCACGTCGTCGAGCACCTGCCTCGGCGACTGTGGCCAGAAGATTGAGAATTTGTGTGGCGGTGAGCGGTTGACAGTAGTGGTGGCCTTGCGCGATGTGGCAGCCGTACTGGGTGAGTATCGCAGCGGAGGCTGAGGTTTCGACCCCCTCGGCGACCGTGGTGAAACCCAAAGTGCGAGAGCGTTCGATCACCGAGCGCAGTCTCGCCGCGGCACGCGGATCGTCGGTGATCGAGGCACTCAGCGACCGGTCCACTTTCACCTCGGCGATAGGCAATTGACGCAAAAAGTCTAGCGAGCAGTTTCCGCTACCAAAGTTGTCGATCGCAATGGTGATCCCCAGCCGATGTAACCCGTCCAGTATCCGACGTCCCCGGTCGGGATCGCCGAGGAGGAAGTCTTCGGTGATTTCGACTGCCAACGACGTGGGGAGCAACCCCTTTCGTTGCAGGGCGTCGTCGAGACAAACCGCGAGGTCCGAATCATCGGGGGTAGGGGGAAACAGGTTGATGGCCACGGGCACCCGGTGTCCGCGGGCGTACCAGACGGCCGCATCATCGAGGGCGCGTCGGACAACCAGCTCGGTCATCGTGCTCATGAGGGCGTTGCGTCGGGTCAGCGGCAAGAATTGCTCGGGGTAGAGCAGTCCCCGCTCGGGATGGTGCCAGCGCACCAACGCCTCTACGCCGACCATGTCGCCGGTGGCCAGGCAGACTTTCGGCTGATAGTGCAACACCAGTTCCCCGTGTGCGATGGCGCGGCGCAATTCTGCGGCCCGTTTCGCCCCGCTGCAGGCGGTGACGTGGTCATCGGCACGCGGGGTGTGGACGAGGTAGCCGGACCGGCCCTGTTTGGCTCGATACATTGCGATATCGGCGTGGCGCAACAGGGTTCCGAGATCGCGCCCGTGTTCCGGGCTGAGCGCGATTCCGATGCTGGCATCGGTGCGTACGTCCAACCCATCGAGTCTGATGGGGCGTTCGAGTGCCGTGTTCAGCCCGACGGCGAGTCGCGCGGCATTTTCGATGGCAGCACCGGGCAGGACAAGGGCGAATTCATCTCCGCCCAATCGCGCCACGATGTCGTTTTCGCGTAACGCTCCTTTGAGGCGGACGGCCACCCGACGAAGTAATTCGTCGCCGGCCGCGTGTCCGAGTGAGTCGTTGATGTCTTTGAAGTGGTTCAGATCAAGAAGCAGCAACGCACATGTCGATTGGCCCGGGTGGTGCGACCCGGTATTCGACAGGCAGGGAGCGGCTTGGTTGTACAAGCCGCGGCGGTTGAGCAGCCCTGTCAGCTCGTCGGTATGCGCCAAATCGGCCTGCTCGCTGGCGCGACGGGCCTCGGAGAACGCCGTCAGCTGCCTGCCGAGCGCCGCCAACAGCGTCGCCACCGCCAGCAACCTCACCACCGGGCTGACGGAGGCAAAGTTCGCGGTGACCATCACACTTATGGCTGTCACAGCCGCAATCAGTGGCGCGGCTTGCGCCAAGATTGCTCCTGGCATTCGGGCGAGCCCCGGACGTTCGTGCCACCCCGGCGCGAGCGCCAACGCCGTCGCCGCCACCACCCACGTC
>DATFCF010000864.1:0-4148 GCA_035253445.1 Mycobacterium sp. | reverse complement strand
GGGCAAGTGGATGACGACCCATGACGGAATCGCGAAGGTGGCGTTCACCGGCAGCACCGAGACCGGCAAACATGTCATGCGCTCGGCGGCGGGCACCATCAAACGAATCACCCTGGAGCTCGGCGGCAACGACCCTGCCATCGTCCTCGGCGACGTCGATCCGAAAAAGGTTGCATCGCAACTATTTTGGGCCGCATTTCAGAACAATGCCCAGTTCTGCAACGCCGCCAAGCGGGTCTACATCCACGACAGCGTCTATGACGAGGTACGGGACGCGCTGGTGGAGTATGCGAGCACCGTCGTCGTCGGCGACGGCTCACAGCCCGACACACAATTGGGACCGATCCAAAACGAACCGCAGTACCGCAAGGTGGCCGAGTACTTCGAGGACTGCCGGGCGCACGGATACACCTTTGCACTGGGCGGTCACATCGACCCAGACGCTCGCGGATGGTTCGTCCCCGTCACACTGGTCGACAACCCACCCGAGGATTCGCGGTTGGTCACCGAGGAACCGTTCGGGCCGATCCTTCCGCTGCTGCGCTGGTCGGACGAGGCCGACGTAATACGTCGCGCAAACGACACTCCGTGGGGGCTCGGCGCCACCGTGTGGGGCCAAGACCTGGAGGCGATCCAGAGGATCGCGCGGCAACTCGAAGCCGGAACGGTATGGCTTAACGAAGTTCACCAATACTCCCCCCATCAGGTCTTCGGTGGGCACAAACAGTCCGGAATCGGAGCGGAGAACTCCCTGCACGGACTCGCCGAATACACCAACCACCAGACGATCACCCTGAACAAGGTGCCGGGAGCGGTGTCGTGAAGGCCCAAGCCGCGGTGCTACGAGCCGCGTCCACCCCGCTGGAACTGGTCGAGGTCGACGTCGAAGACCCCCGGCCGCACGAAGTTGTCGTCCGGCTGACGGGTGCCGGCATCTGCCACACCGACCTCGGGATCATTGCATCGGCCACCGATGCGCAAGTGCCGATCGTCCTCGGGCATGAGGGCGCTGGGGTGGTCGAGCGCGTGGGCAGCGAGGTGACCGGACTCGCCGCCGGAGACCACGTCGTGCTGTCGTACAACTCCTGCGGCGGCTGTGACCACTGCGGGTCCGCCTTGCCGATGCACTGCCGCGACTTCGTCGGCCTGAACCTGAGTGGGGCCCGCCTCGACGGCTCGTCGCCGTTCAGCCAAGGCGGAGAACCCGTCCTGGGCCACTTCTTCGGTCAATCCTCGTGGGCGACACGGGTAGTGACCACGGACCAGAACTGCGTCAAGGTCGACGACGATCTCCCACTGGCCGTGCTGGGACCGCTGGGCTGCGGCATCCAAACCGGCGCCGGCGCCGTGCTCAACACGTTGAAGCCCCCGCCAGGCTCCTCCATCGCCATCTTCGGTATGGGGTCGGTCGGGTTGGCCGCGCTTCTGGCTGCCGTTGTCGCCGACTGCGGGACGATCATTGCCGTCGACATCGACGATGCCCGCCTGAAACGCGCCACTGAACTCGGTGCGACGGCAACCGTCAACTCCGCCAATATCGATGCGGCCGAACAGATTCGGCAACTCACCGACGGCCTCGGCGTCCAATTCACGGTCGAATGTATCGGCTTCGGTGCCGTAGTGCGTGCAGCGCTGGAGTCTCTGCAGACTCCCGGTGTCTGTGCCACCGTGGGATTTCAGGGCGTGCCCAACGAGATCACCATCGACCAGGGCCATCTGCTCTTCGGCAAGTCCCTGATCGGTGTGATCGAAGGCGATGCGATTCCCCAGCAGTTCATTCCGCAGATGCTGGAACTGTTCCGGGCCGGGCGGTTTCCGTTCGACCAACTCATCGAGACCTTCCCCTTCGAGTCGATCAACGACGCGATCGAAGCCATCCATGCCGGGAAGGTGATCAAAGCCGTGCTGACCTTCCCGTCGGCAGACCGTGACGCAAAGGGGTCGACCGATGACTGAGCACACGCAGCTACGTCCGACGATCGGTCCGGGTGAGATCCTCCCGCTGGCTGCCCGGCGCCACCCCGATAAGGTCGCGCTGATCTGCAACGATCGACGACTCACGTACCGCGAGCTTGATGAGATGTCCGCTGCCCTGGCAGTTGCATTGGGCCGCAGAGGAATCGGCTCCGGTGACGTGGTTTCGCTATACGGACAGAACAGCTGGGAGTGGATCGTCAGCTACCACGGCGCGCTGCGCGCCGGCGCGGTGGTCAACCCGGTAAACGTGATGCTGACCCGCGATGAATTGCGCTACGTGCTGTCCGACTGCAAGGCCAAGGCACTGTTCGCCGGTACCGCGCAGCTGCCGACCGCGTTGTCGGCCACCAACGGCGACGAACCGCTCACCGATCTCGTGTTCTCATCCGCCGACTGCTCAACCCCCGGCGTGCTGTCGCTGACAGAGTTGGTCGACGAGGGCCTGGGCACCCAGCCGCCATCTGTCACGCTGCAGCCGACCGAACTGTGTTCCATCGCCTACACGTCGGGGACAACAGGACATCCCAAGGGCGCGATGCAGTCCCACCAGTCCGTGCTCCTCAACTGCGCCCTGACCGCCGCCATGCACGGCCGCACCGCGACCGACGTCATGGTTACCGCGCTGCCCAGCGCCCACGTGTACGGCAATGTCGCGATCAACAGTATCTTCCTGGCCGGTGGCACCGTGGTGCTGATGGAACGCTTCGACGCCGCAACGGCGCTGAGCCTGATCGACCGAGAACAGGCCACCATGTTCGAGGGTGTTCCGGCGATGTACTCAATGCTGTTGTCACAACCGGCGCTGGGTGACGCGGCCTTGACCAGCCTTCGCTGCTCAACCGTGGGTGGGCAGACCCTGCCCGTCAGCGTTCTGCAGGCGTGGGAGGCGCGCACCGGCGCACCCCTGCTCGAACTGTGGGGAATGACCGAAATCGCGGGACTCGGTGCCACGCATGGCGTTTACTCTCCCCCCGTGCCGGGATCGATCGGCGTCTCCCTGCCCGGGGTACAGCTTCGCGTGGCCGACCTGGACGCCGGGGACCGCGAGCTCGGCCCCCGTGAGCGAGGGGAACTGCAGGTCCGCGGTCCCCTGGTGATGCTGGGATATTTCGGGCGCCCCGACGCCACCGCAGAAGTGCTGCGCCCCGACGGGTGGCTGCGCACCGGCGACGTCGCCTACGCCGACGAATCGGGCCATTTCTTCGTCGTCGACCGGCTCAAGGACATGATCGTCACAGCCGGCTACAACGTCTATCCCGCGGAGATCGAGCGCGTCATCGCCGCCCATTCCGACGTGGCTCTCGTGGCTGTGGGCCGCAGGCCCGACGATGTGCGCGGTGAGATCGCCGTCGCCTACGTAGTGCAGCGCGACGGTGCGGAATTGACCGAAGATGCCCTCATCGACTTCTGTCGCGACAAGCTCGCGGCCTACAAGCGGCCACGGGCAGTCGTGTTCACCGACGCGCTTCCGACGACGTCGTCAGGAAAGATTATGCGGCGCAAGCTCATCGAGATCGACACGCATGCCGGAACCACCAGCAGCTAGCGTTCGATGTGATCGAGCGACCTGGATCCGGCCAGCTTTACTTGTCGAGCAATGAGGAACAACGGCAGCGCCACGCTGAGAGCAACGACGACGCTGAGGACCAGATAGATCCAGACGTGCCGGACCCCTAGCCGGCGAGCTTCGACGACCATGAAGACAAACGCCGCCGTGGCCACCACAATCAAGTCGTTGGTGAGCGATGTGGAGGCGTAGTTCGCGTAGCCCGCCTGAACGAAACCGATCAAACCGCCACTGTTTTCGTCCCCGAAATAGGCGATGTTGTTCCACCACGTGGTGACGAGGGCAATCGCCGCCAACAACGCATAGACGCAACAGAGAATCTTGTCCGTCTTCAGCATGCTTTTCGCCCTTGGTACTTCGCGTCCGCGCTGACTCGACAACTCCGGGATGAGCCTGTCCGCCAACGCTACTGCTGCCGTCATTGCTCCCGGCAGCATGCCACAGTGCGCGGCTGATGGCCATGTTCAGTGCAGGGGCATCCGCATGCCGTCATGAACGGGTCAGCGACGGGGCAGCGAACCCTCGTCGCCCAGCACGGCTGACAGGTCGACGACGGAGTCGCACTTCCGCGGCGGCCGCACGTGCCGCGGCGGCGGGCGTCAGA
>DATFCF010000863.1:0-7140 GCA_035253445.1 Mycobacterium sp. | reverse complement strand
GACGACGTGGACGGTGGTCATCGGGATGCCCACCGAGCCGGGGTGTGCCAGCCACTCTTCGGGTCCGATCGTGGTTCCCGCGAATCCCTCAGTTCCGCCGTAGTATTCGTGAATGATCGGGCCGAACCAGTCCATCATCTGCTGCTTGACGTCCACCGGACACGGCGCCGCCGCGTGAATCACGCATTGCAGGCTCGACACGTCGTACCGCCGGCGCAGCGACTCGGGCAGCTTCAGCATCCGCACGAACATCGTCGGCACGAACTGTGCGTGGGTGACCCGGTACTCCTGGATGGTCCGAAGGCATGACTCGGCGTCGAATTTCTTGGCGATCAGCACGGTGCCCCCATAGCCCTGCACACCAGCGCTCCACCGTAGCGGCGCGGCATGATACAGCGGGGCGGGGCTCAAATAGACTGTGTTCTCCCCGAATCCGAAGTAGCTACCGAGCAATGCGGTCATCGGATCACGCACCTCGGTGATCTGACCGTTGGGCAGTTGGGGCCGCACGCCCTTCGGGCGGCCAGTGGTCCCCGAGGAGTACAGCATTGCCATACCGTGCGGCTGGTGCTCGAACGGTACCGGCGACGCCGACGACAGCACCTCGTCATACGATCCGTAGCCTCCGATATCGCCTGCGAAGGCCAGCCGGAGCACCACTTCCGGGACTTGCTGTGCCACCGCCGCGGCGAGGTCAGCTTTGGCGGCACTGGCCACCAAGGCGCGCGCGCCGGAATCGTTGACTATGTAGGCCACTTCGTCGGGCGACAAGTGATGGTTGATCGACGTGATGTAGAGGCCAGACCGCAATGCCGCCCAGTACACCTCGAACCCGCGTAGATCGTTGTCGGTCAGCAGCGCTACGACGTCCCCAGGGCGCAGGCCCGCATCGTGCAAGACGTGGGCGAGCCGCACTGAGTTCTCTTCGAGCCGCGCGTACGTGAGAGTTTCGCCGGTATCGATCAATACGGCCGCGGCGCGCGCGGGTGCGTGGGCGGCGTGCATTCCCGGAAACATCAGCACAATCCTCCGCATCGATATGCTTTGTTTATCTGGACTAGGCTAGGTGATCGGTCGGTTTAGCTGCAACCAAGGCCGCAACGGCCGGGCCGAACCTCTGCCTTGCCGGTATTAGCTGCAATAAGAGAAGCCTCTTCCCCGGGTGGGCGGCCGAGCGGCTCCCAGCCAGGCTCGGCGTCCCGGCGCAAAGCCTATTCTTAGATGTCAGAAGTTTATGTTGACTAGATCGCATCGCAGCGGTAACGCCAGCCGGAGATTTTCGGCCTTACGTCAGCTGTCGACGGCCGAACTTGTCCGCAACGCAGGGCCGCAAGCGACGCCGTCATGGCCGTAGATGCTGCGGACCCACACCGCCGTCAAGGCATCGATTTCCCGCTCGGCATCCTCGGGCGCGACCTGTCCCCGCAGCATGCGATCCAGGCTGACGACATTCATCGAGAGCAGTAAGCGGACCATTACGGCCGGCTCGGGGCCGGAGGGGGCGAGGCCGGTTGCCCTGTCAGCGTCGATCACCTCGACGACCGGTGCGACGAACCGCTCCAGCCATCGCTCCCATATTTCGGCGGCCTCACGGTTGGCCGCACGCGCGTCCAGCACCGCGATCATCACCGAGCGATGCTGCTGCCACAGCGCCAACAGGTGGACCAATGCCTCTCGCACCGCAGCGGTTCGTTCGGTCGATCTACTCATGAAAAGCGAAGCACCGACGAAGGTTTCGTCATAGAGTTCGTCCAGCACGGCTGCCACGGCGACCGCTTTGCTAGGGAAATAGAAGTAGAACGAAGTCCGGCGTACCCCGGCGGCCGCAGCCACGTCATCCACGCTGATCTCGTTGAGCTTCTGGCGCTGCAGCAACTCTTCGAGCGCCTCCAGCAGTCTGCGACGGGTCCGATCACTCTTGCGAATCCTGTCAGCCGACCAGCGGGACACCTGTCCTCCGCGACGCAACTCCGACGGCGATTTACGACGGCCGTCAGTTTTTTTAGACATACGTCGATTTTAGGCTTACGATGACCTGCATCACAACCCTGTCGTGAGGTAATCGGCACCACAATTCGGAGGTCACCTCGGTGTTTGAGGCACCCAGCGTTGCTGTCATCGGCGCAGGCATCAGCGGCCTGACGACCGGAAAAAGCCTGAGCGACTATGGAATTGAACACACTATTTACGAGTCGGGGAACCGGGTCGGCGGCAACTGGGCGTTCAAGAACTCCAACGGCCACTCGAGCGCCTACCGGTCCCTGCACATCGACACGTCAAAGGAGGGCTTGCGGTTCCGAGACTTCGCGATCTCCACCGCGTATCCCGACTTTCCGCATCACAGCCAGGTTCAGCAGTACCTCGAGGACTACTGCCTGGCCTTCGATCTGAAGACCAACATCCGGTTCAACACCCGCGTCGAGAACGCCACGCGACTGCCGGCCGGTGGCTGGCAAATCACGACCGACGCCGGCGAGATCGCGCACTACGACGCACTCGTCGTCGCCAACGGCCACCACTGGGATCCCCGCTATCCCGAATTCCCCGGCGAGTTCACCGGCGAGCAGATGCACTCCCACTACTACATCGATCCCGGCGACCCAATGGACTTGCGCGACAAACGCATTCTGGTAGTCGGAATCGGCAACAGCGCCGCGGACATCACTTCGGAGTTGTCGCAGAAGAGCAACCGCAATGTGGTTTTTCTCTCGACGCGCTCCGGCGCCTGGGTGGTGCCCAAGTACCTGATGGGTGTGCCGGTGGACCAGATGCTGTCGATCCAGCCGCGGCTTCCGCTTCGGCCGCAGAAGATTGCGGCGCGGATTCTGCCGAAGTTGTTGTCGGGCAAAATGGAGAATTACGGGTTACCCAAGCCCGATCATCATTTCCTGGATGCGCACCCTACTCAGTCCGCCGAGCTGCTGGTCCGGCTTGGTTCCGGCGACCTCATCGCCAAACCGAATGTGCGGTCCCTGGAAGGCCGACAGGTGCGCTTCGTCGACGACACGTCCGAAGACATCGACGTCATCATTTGGGCGACGGGCTACAACATCACGTTCCCGTTCTTTGACCAGAACTTCCTCAGCGCGCCCGGGAACAAGATCGATCTGTTCAAACGGATGATCAGCCCCGGCATCGACGATCTGGTGCTGGTGGGCTTCGGCCAGGCGATCCCCACGCTGTTTCCGTTTGTCGAATGCCAAGCGCAATTGGCCGCGCGTTATCTCGCCGGCACTTACCGAACGCCGACCGAGAGCGAGATGTGGACGGCAATCGCCCGCGACAACAAGCGAGACCGCTCGAACATGACTGATCGGCCACGGCACACCCAGCAGATGGACACCGCCGTCTACAACGACGACATCAACCGGCGTGAGATACCCGCCGGCACCAAACGCGCCCAGCAGCTCGGCCCGATCGCGATTGCCGGTCGCGCAGCGGCATATCAGGAGGAAGCGAATGCCTGACGAAGTGACGTTCGTGTCGGCCGGAGAGCCCTGCCACGCATGGCATTTCCGTGGCCGAGGCGACGACTTCCTCGTCGAGGGCCGACGTCCCTGCGTGGTGATGGCACATGGCTTCGGCGCCACCAAAGACAGCGGGCTGGCCCAGTACGCGGAGGCGATGTCCGCCGCGGGCCTCGACGTACTCGCGTTCGACTACCGCGGCTTCGGCGCCAATCCCCAGACCCGGCGCACCACAGTGCATCCCCGGGCCCAACAGGCCGACTACCACGCGGCGATCGCGTATGCCCGGTCCATCGACGGTGTCGATCCGGCCCGCATCATCGTCTGGGGTGTGTCGTTGTCTTCGGGGCACGTAATGGCCGTCGCCGCTGCTGACGCTACGGTCGCCGGGGTCATCGCGGTGACGCCCGCCGTCGACGGTCTGACCGCGATGCGGGCTGCGGCGATGCGCGCTCCGTTACCTGCAGCGCGGATGGGCCTGGCCGGGATACGTGACGTCGTGGCGGCATTGCGCCGCCGGCCCCGCGTTACGATCCCAGTGGTCGGCAAACCCGGTGCAACCGCAGTGATCTCGGCTCCCGGCGCGCTGGCCGGCTACGCCGCGATGGCAGGGCCAACCGCTGTCAATGCGGTACCGGCCGCTTCGGCGCTTCGGGTGGCCGGCTACCGTCCACATCGCAGGGCGGCCGCAGTGCGGTGCCCGGTGCTCGTCCAGATCGCTGACAACGACCTGACTGCCCCGCCTGCGCCGGCCCTCAAGGCGGCGTTTCGGTGCCGCGCCGACGTCCGTCACTATCCCTGCGATCACTTCGACGTGTATCCGGGTGGCACCTGGTTCGCCCACGTGGTTGCACACCAGTTGCACTTCCTGCGCCGCAACTTTGCGCCACAGTCCCCCTATGCACCCGTAGCCCCGCTGGTCGTGACGTCATGACGGCTCAGCGAGTGCTGGTGACCGGCGGCGCCAACGGGCTCGGACGGGCGATCGTCGAACGATTCGCCGCGGCGGGCTCCAACGTAGTGATCGCCGACCTCGATTCCGACTCCGCGGACGCGGCGGCCGAGACGATTCACCCACGGCCGAAGGTGATCCGCATGGACATGCGTTCGGCAGCCGAGGTGAGCGACGGTGTCGAGAAGGCGGCCGCAGCACTGGGCGGCCTGGACGTCCTGGTCAATTGCGCCGGTATCGAACTGGTTGGCCCGCTACTCGAGGCCGACGAGGAATCGCTGCGTAACTTGTTCGACGTCAACGTGTTCGGTGCATTCCGCGTGACCAAGGCGGCGCTGCGCCATCTCCGCGCGAGCTCGCACCCAGCGATCGTCAACATCTCTTCGGCCGCTGGGTTGGCCGGCAGCCCGATGCTGGCCGCCTACAGCATGTCCAAGGCGGCTCTGATCCGGATGACGGAGGCGCTCGCGATCGAGCTGCGGCCGGTGGGCATCCGCTGCAATGCGATATGCCCGGCGCTCACCGGCCCCACCCGCATGGTGGATGCACTCATCGCACCGTTCGCCGCCACGGGCGTGCCGATCGAACAGGTACTCGCCAAACAGGGCGGACGAATGTGCCGCGCCGAAGAGGTCGCCGAACTTGTCGCTTTCCTGTCCTCGACCGAGTCGTCACTGATCAACGGCGCCCACTACGTCATTGACGGTGGACTGACCGCCTCGGTGTTGTGATGGCGGACCAACTGCTGACCGGACGAATCGCCTGCGTCACCGGTGCTGCTGGCGGGATCGGCACAGCGATCGCCGCGTCGCTGCGCGGTGCCGGCGCCACGGTCATCGGCGCCGACATCAACCTGCCCGGTGCCAACACCGCCGACGTATTCTGCGATGTCTCCGACGAGTCAGCAGTAGCCGCGCTGATCGAAGGGATCGTCGCCGACCACCGCCGACTCGACATCATGGTCGCCAACGCCGGCATCAGCGGGCCCGTCGGCCCCCTGGTGGACACCGGCGTCACGGACTGGCATGCCGTCATGGCGGTCAACCTGACCGGCACCTTCCTCAGTACCAAATACGCTGCGCAGGCAATGATTTCGGGCGGCGGCGGGGTGATCGTCACGACCGCTTCCATCATGGGCTTGCGGCCCGCGGCTCTCTGCGGGCCATACTCGGCGTCGAAGGCCGCCATCATCAGCCTGACCCGCTCCCTGGCGGTCGAACTGAGGCCTCATGGTGTTCGCGCCAACGCGATCCTTCCCGGTTTCGTCGATACCCCGTTGCTGCGCGACAGAGATCGCGACCTCGAGACCGATCTGGGAATCGCCGACCTCGACGCCGCCGCTGCCCACCTACAGGGCCGGCTCGGCGCACCCGCCGACGTTGCCCAGTTGGCGTTGTTCCTGGCCTCTGATCGCGCCTCTTACCTGACCGGCGGGGCCTACACCATCGATGGCGGGTTGAGCGAGAACATCTTCTGAAGCGCCGACCTGCTCTCGCGCTCAGTGCGCAGCGTCGCGTACTCGCAGCCGGTTGAATCCATGCAGCACAACATCATTGAACATGTTCAGGTGCTCGCGCCAGTGGGCAGCCGTCCCATCACGGTCACCGGTTCGCAATAGTCGCATCAGCTCGGTATAGGACCCTGCGAGCGCTAGGTACTCCGCTCGCGTGATCTTTCGGCGCTGCTTCAACACATCCATGGTGTGCCGCGTGGAGATTTCCTGCAGCAGACTGGCGACAACGGTCAGCGGCGCATTGCCGGTCAGTTCGACGATCCGGCGGTGGAAGGTCTCCGCGAAGTCGGCAAGCCGCCCCTCCCGCCAGGCCGCGTGCATCTCGGCGCTGATCAACCGCTCGAGCTCGTCGAAGTCCGACGGCGTGCCGACCTCGGCCAGAAGGCTAGCCGCGGCCGGCTCCAGCTCGCGTCGCGCGACCATGATGTCAGCGATCGTCGCGTGCGACATTTCCAGCAGCAGCTCGGCGGGCCGCACGACGATCTCCCGGCCGGGTACCCGAACGCGGGGCCCGCTGCGTGAACCGGGCCGGACCTCCAACAGCTGGTCCGCCTCCAACAGCCGGATCGCTTCCCGCAACGTTGCTCGGCTGACGCCGAGCTGGTTTTGCAGGACCAACTGCGTGGGCAGGTATTCCCCATCGCGGAGTTCACCGTCGATGACCATCCGGCGCAGTTCCAGCGCCACCAACTGCGCCTTCTTGACCGAGTGAATCCCGCTGCCTCCAGATCGACGGCGTTCTCGTGCCGATTTCGCTGCTGGCGAAGCGGTGGCGGTGCTCACTGTGGGGGTGTGAGCATGGACTGCCACGTCTTGTTGTCGGCAGCAGATTGAGCCAAATTGGCCTGCGTGTAGACCTTTCCGTCTGGTGCGACGTAGGTGCCGGTCGCGGGATCGTACTGGGCGACCGCGATTGGAGGCGGCGCAGGACCCGCAGCCGGCGGCGGCGCAGGACTCGGCACGCCCGGCGGCAGTTGGGGTATCGGCTGACCCGTGAGCGTCGCGTTGGGGTCGCCCTTCCAGTTGAAGCCGTCGTTGAGCGGTACGTACGTCTCGTTGCTCTCGCACATCTTCACCGTCGGTGCCCGTTTCCCGGGAACCGTCTCGCATGGAATGTTGCGGGCGCCACGGACATTGAACATCGAGTCCTGCGGCACCCGGCAGTAGAGATCGCCCGCCGGCCGATCCGGATAGTCGACATCAGCAGC
>DATFCF010000862.1:0-2610 GCA_035253445.1 Mycobacterium sp. | reverse complement strand
GGCCCACAATATGCTCGTTCGAAGGACTGGCCCGGCGAGAATTTGGCGGTACTGGGACTACCCCGACGAACCGCTCGCTCTGGGCCCGGAGGCTGCGGCAGAGTCGGTGCGGGAGCTTCTTGCTGACTCTGTCCGGCTGCGCCTACGAAGCGATGTCCCGGTCGGGACGTCCCTGTCGGCCGGCCTCGACTCGGCAACGATTGCATGCCTGGTCCGCACCGTTCACGGCGGCGAGCACCTTACCTTCACGGCGTCGTTCCCGGGTGAGCGCTTCGATGAGGCACCGCGTGCAGCCGCTCTGGCGACGTCGCTCGGCATGGACCCGTTCTCGGTGCCGGTGGAGCCAAAAGCAATCCTCCCCTTGCTCGGGAAGGTCGTGCACCATCTCGACGCCCCAACGCAATGCCCTGCTGTGGTCCCGCTTTGGAACATCATGCAGGCGATGAGCGGCAAGGTCGTCGTCGCGCTGGACGGGCAGGGCTCCGACGAACTGTTCGGCGGCTACATCGACCGGGTCTTCGGTTACTCAATCCTGGACTCGCTTCGTGAGAGGCGGTTGCGGCAGGCGGCCGGAGATCTGCGGCAGCATGTGCAGACGTGGGGCTGGTGGACAACCCTCTCCTGGTCTGCACGAGACCTCGTCCCGGCGTCGCACCGCTGGTACAGGCGTGTTCGCCAAGACGAGGCGGTGTATGTGGGTCCCCTCCGCGGGGGACCCGACGACCTACCTGTTCGTGCGGATGCAAGGTTGCCCGACAACGCCGTCAACAGAGTCCTCCGCTCCCAGCACGAAGGTGGGCTGCGGACGTTGCTGCAGTACGGCGACGCCATGTCCATGGCTCATTCCATCGAGGTACGGATGCCTTACCTCGACTACCGGCTTGTGGAGCTAGGTTTCCGGCTTCAAGGATCGCTCAAGGTAAACGGTGCCCAGGGAAAGGTGGTGCTACGAAATGCTGTCGACGACATCGTTCCCGAAGACATCGTGGGTATTCGACGGAAATTAGGATTTGCGACGCCACTAGCCCGATGGTTCAGGGAATTCCGGGACGAGCTCGTGGAACCGGTTCTGTTTGACGAGACGTGTCGGCAGCGGGGGCTCCTCGACCCCGCGAGGCTCCGGCAGTCCGTGGACCGACACATGTCTGGTCAGGTCGATCTATCGAGTCAGATCTTCCGATGGATTACGGCGGAACTATGGTTCCGGCAGTTTATTGACGCATGACTACGGAACTCCCGCACTTGAATCACGTCGTCTGCGAGTGATGGACGCGCACGATTACAGCCGCAGTAGCCTTGTCTGACGGCCCGCTCAAAATCCTCTTTATCGTTGATTTTCGCAGCGAGATCTCCCGCGGCTGGATCCGGCACATTGCCTCGCTCGGACACTCCGTACACGTGGTGTCGTCATTCCCCGTCGAGGCTGGCGACGAATCCTTTCCCGTAACCGAGGTACACCTCGGACTCTCGCAGTTCGTCCGAATGCGAGCGCAGGATGAAAAGGGGATCCGACCGGCAGGACTCGCGACGATGGTTGGACGAGTTGCGTCTTCGGATGCTGTGCGCCGAATCTGGCACGCCGCCAACAGTTCTTTTGGAGGCCTTGAAGCCCGACGTCACCTACACAAGCTTCGTGCCGTGGTGGAGGCCTTCCGTCCAGATTTGATCCACGCCATGAGGATCCCGTATGAGGGCGTCCTAGCCGCCAGACTCGGAGGCCCGACGCCGCTCCTCCTTTCGACATGGGGCAACGATCTGACCCTATGGGCGGCCCGCCGCCGACGGATGGCGGCGATCACGCGCTTCACCCTCAACAGGGCCGACGCGCTGCATGCCGATTGCCGGCGGGATATCGCCCTCGCCGAGGGATATGGCTTTTCGTCGTCACGACCAACGGCGGTGCTTCCCGGCGGTGGCGGAGTCGACCGGCATCTCTTCCACGCCGGCGAGCCCGACCCTGCAGTCCTGGCGGAGCTCGGGCTGGGCACCGGGTCAGCGACGGTTATCAATCCGCGAGGCGTCCGAGAGTACGTCCGCAACGACTGTTTCCTACACGCCTGGCCCCGGGTACTCAGGAGCCGCCCGGATGCCGTTGCCGTCTGCGTCGGCATGAGAGGCAACCCGGAGTTGGAGCGGTTGCGCGTTGAGCTTGGCGTCGCCGGGTCCGTGCACCTCCTTCCGGCCTTGCCGCCGCCGGTCCTAGCAGAGGTTTTTCGAAGTGCGGTCGTGAGTGTGTCTCCTAGCGTGCACGACGGCACGCCGAACACCCTGCTGGAAGCGATGGCCACCGGATGCCTCCCGGTCGCGGGCCGCTTGGATTCGATCAGTGAGTGGATTGACGACGGGGTCAACGGAGTCTTCTGCGACGCCACTGACCCCACGTCGATCGCAGACGCAATTCTCATGGGCCTCGAAGATTCTCAAATGCAGCACTCGGCATCGAAGATGAACGATCTGATCATCTCGGAGCGCGCCGAGCGAAAAAAGGTCATGGACGATGCTGTCGTGTTCTACCGCTCGATCGTAGAAGGAAAGAACCGGCGCCCCTGAGGCGAGGGGGGGGCCGACGCTCGCTCGTAGCAGCTACGGTCGGCGGTCCGAATCGCCCAC
>DATFCF010000861.1:0-8057 GCA_035253445.1 Mycobacterium sp. | reverse complement strand
CCTGAGGTGGCGCTTGGTACCCGGAGGAGGCACGAGGCGCTGCCCCGAAATTGTTTCCGTCCCCTCCCGTCGCTCACCGCCCGAGCGCCCTAGCCGCTGGGCGTCCACCGGCGCGATACCGATCGTGTCCAGCGCCGCCGCAGGGCGGGCATAACCGGCATGTGGTACCGGTTGTCGGATTTCTGTCGCAAGCACGGCGACGCCTGGTCCGTCACCGCCGGCGGAAGCGGCGGAACGACCCGGCTGTGGGTCGGGACTTGGACGATGGAGAAGGCCCGTCGACCTGGCATGACCGACCGACAGGCATTGAAGGGGGCGGTAGAAGCGTAGATTCTACCGCGTGGCGGGTCCGATCCTCCGGAGTCTTGCGCCGGGCGCGAGGTCGGCGGAGTCCATTGCGCCGATGGAGCGGTCGGGCTGGCAGCAGGCGGCCATCGATGTCGGAAGGGTGACGAGCAAGGTGTGGACGTTCACTCTGCTGACGACGCTAAGCTAAGTGCCAGGCCGACGCTCTCGATCCAACTCCCAGCCTCCGTCAACGGCTTCACGCTGAGCAAGATCGTGGTGAAGCACGCCGGAGTGGCTGAGAGCCCAGCTTTGAACACGCGGGCATACAGGCTCCGCGTGCAAAAGGTGGGAATCCTCGGAATCGGCTGTGCCCCGAACACGGTCGTAACAGTGACCAACAACACCGCCAACGAAACCGTTCACACGATCAGTAGCAAGAATGTGTCGCAGGTCCAACTCGTTGTCGACATTCCTACGCAGGGCACCAACCAGGCAACCCGCATCTTCGAGGTGGAGGTCTGGGGAGTCCCATCGACGACAAGCAGCCTTTCCTGTCTCTAGACCCGACGGCCGGTTGCTCAGCCAGAGCTCACCGACACGCAACGGGGAGCCTGTCACAAGACCCGTTCCGGTCACTCTCTCGGGCAGCGGCGCTCATGGTGAATGGTGCGCACGACCACGTCCTCATGTTCCCGGAGGTGCAAAGCCCTCCAGCTGGATGTTGTCGGGATCTCTGAAGACGAGGATCGAGCCGTAGGGTGTGTCGGCGATGGGCGACTGGGTGAGGGGCCGGTCGGCCACGTCCGTCCTCACCACTCCGTGGGTCACCAGTCGCGACTGGAACGCCGCCAGCTCGGCCCGGCTCGTGAAGCCGAAGCCGGCATGGTCCAGCCCGATGACGGTCTCGGTGAAGTCTCTTCCGTCGTTTGTCTCGTGGCGGTGCAGGACGATGATCAATGACCAGTCGTCGTCGGTGAGCAACCGGCCGACGCCGCCGGAATGGGGTGCCTCCATGCGGTAGGAGATGGCGAAGAGCGCCTCGTACCAGGCGATGCTCGCTTCGAGATCGCTGACCGTCAGGGCGAGGTGATGCAAACCGGGACGCACGAAGTCAGCGCGCTCATCTACCACCGCGAGGCCTCCTCCGTCGGGTGATCTCACGCAGGAACATGTCGATCACCCAGTCGACATGGCGGGTCCACCGCTGCCCCCCGGGCTCGTTGGCCAACTGTGCCGCGGCGATGCCCGCCATGAGAGCAACATAGACGTCGATCTGCTCGGAAGTCCTCACCCCGGCGGGGACGAGCACCTCCTCCCGCATCCGGTCGTAGAACCGCTGCGCCAGCGCGAACGAGGCCGGCGAAGGCTCGAAGCCGGGGAGCGTCCGCTCGAACATCAGCTCATAGCGCATGGCATTCCCAGTGAAGAAGGCCATGAGCTTGACGGAGAACGCCCTGAGCGCCTCGGCGCCGTCGGTGGGCAGCGCCAGGTCGTCGAACCAGGCCAGTAGCTGCTCATTGCCGTGCGCGAACATGGCGTCGTAGAGGTCGTTCTTCGACCCGAAGTAGGCATAGAGCGACGGCTGGCGCAGGCCGACCCGGGCGGCCAGCGCCCGCAGGGACAGGCCGGCCAGACCTTGCTCCTGGGCGAGCTCCCAGGCTGAGGCCACGATCCACGCCCGCTTGTCGTCGTGACGCTGCCTTCGCGGATCGACCGACGCAGTTGCGCTCATATTCTTCTTGACCTCCAAGCCCCTATCGACGATAGTTTACCAATCAGCGATAGATCAAGTATCGCGACGGTGGAAAGGGGCACAGATGAGGGTCTCGCGGAGACGACTGTGGGCCGCCGCATGTGCGACGGCGGGAGCCTTCGTTGCGAGCGGTGCCGGTGCGATGGCGGTTTCCGCCGCTCCGGCGCCGAGGATGGCGGGTGCCGGCTGGGTGGGCATCGGCAACCCCGACACCAAGGTCCACCTCAAGGTCAGCCTGCCGTGCCCGGCGCCGGAGGTGGGCCTCAACCCGCAGCCCGAGCCGCCGGGGCGGAAGGCCGCCGTGCTCGAGCTCCGGTCGCTCGCCGGAAGCTTCCACCTCGACGCACTTGAGGCGGCCTCGTGCAGCAACAACCTCCACCAGGGCCGGGGAGTGGGGTCGTGCAACGGGGAGGTCGGCTTCATCGTCAACTGGCGGATCACCGACGGGGCGCTGGGCGGGCCGGACACCCGCCCCGACTCTGTGGTGGTGGACATCGACGGCGGTGGCCGGGTGTGTGCCCTCGCCCTCGCCGGCCCCCTTGGCGGAGGCAACGTGCGCATGGATCCCACCAACGCGAGCCCGGCCGTCGATCCGTCGAATCCAAACAAGCGCATCGAAGGAGCGAAATGATCAAGCGTTCTGTGGCAGTAGCGGCGCTGGCCGCCGGCCTGTGGTCGGGGCTCACCGCACCGGCCGGAGCGATTGTCATCAACGGTCACGTCGACGTGGCCATCGGCAACCCCGACACCCGGATCGCCGTCGTCGGCGAGATGCAGCCGTGCATCGCCGACGGCAGCATGCAGCCCTGCATCGTGGAGGTGGACGTGCGGGTCGACACGCGGCCCAGCCGGTCCTGAGGTGGATGTCAATCAGCCGGCCGGTCTCCTGTGCTCTCCCAGGCGACCAGGCCTGCGGTTTGCTTTGACCTCGCAGCCCCAACGGGATTCGAACCCGTGTCGCCACCTTGAGAGCGTGACCGGACGCTCTCCGTGGGAATCCGCCCGAACCCGCTCCCACCGATCAGGGCTGCTCAGGCCAGTGAGCGGGACTCTGCTGGTGACCGCTAGAACCGCTGGGACCGGCCGGCGCCGCTCGGTTTGATGGGACGCGATATGGGATGACGGCGCCTACCTGCCCCTCAGGGGTGCCCTCCGGCCGGCGTTCAGGGCGCCCCTCCCGACCGGCATGTCACGCGGATAGGGGGGGCACTCTCAGGGACCGTCCACCTGCTCGCCAAACGTTCTGACGCCGCCTCGATCTCACGGCGCCGCCACACGGTTGTGGTTGATCCAGTTGGCGATCTGCTCGAGGTCAGGGTCCAGAGTCGTGTCGACCTCGAGGACGGGCCCGGCGCCGACAATCCCGTCCGCATGTGCAGTGCTGAACGAGTCGAACATCGCCGGGTTGATCGCATCCCGGTGTATCGAATGCCGGTCGGCGCGTAGGCGATTGCGAATTCGATCGCGAAGAATCGGGTCGGGGCACGTGCAGTGGATTTCGAATACTGGCCGTCCCAGTGCCTTAAGCTGCTCCCGAGCGCGCTCGGGGTGCCAGCTCGTTTCCAGCACTGCCTGGGGAACGTCTCGAAGGAGTGCCCAGAGGACCTCGAAGCTGGCTGCGCCAAGGCGCTGTGACCACGCGTCGTCGCCGAGGCCGAGGCTGTCCGCTAGTGCTTCCTTGATGGTGTCCTTGCTGATCAGCGGCAGGACCAGCGCAGGCGCTAGTCGCTTCGCGAGCGTCGACTTTCCCGACCCGGTGACGCCCGAGACAAGAACGATGTACTGCCGCATCAAGTCAGCATGCCCGACGTCCGTGCTCTGCACCGGCGGTAGGTAACACGGTCGCCGTGCGGTCGCGCTGCGCGTTCTGTGACACTTCGGGGCGGATCCGGCTCCGAGCAGATCGCCGATTCTGGCCTCGTCGCCGAAGCGGTGACCGACGCATGCAGGTGCCTGCCGCACTGAGGAATCTTTCGGAGGGCGGGCCTCAGATCAGAACCCCGCCGCGGTCCCCTTGCCAACAAATTGGGTTCCAAGACTCCAAGAAGTGCTCTTCCGGAAGCGATTAGGCGTCCTGGCCGAACGCCGCCAAAACCACGGCGGATGCAGTGCCTACGGAAAACGGACTCATGCTTTCGGGCGAAATCTGTCCTCTAGACTGGAAAGTGGCAGAGAGCACAGCGGATAAGTCGCCTGATCGCTAACGAACGCCGCATGTCGGGTTGTCGGCGGGTCTAGGGTCAAAGCGCCATCGGGAGCGACTCGGATAGTAACGCTCCCGCTGCAGCACGAGCCACTAGGGCGGCCAGCCGCAACAGTACTTGCGAGGTGGTCCGTTGGCCTACGCTTGTCCTCGGACGCGCACCATCGCGACAGCTGGGTACACCGAATCGAAACCAGTGGCGCACAGGTGCGCACACCCAACATCGTGAAAGGCTGTGGGTTGTGATACTTCGTCCGAGACAGCGAGAAAATAACAAACTCAGGTTGCACCCGCTCGGTCACACCATAAGCGAACGACTCGGTGTCGGTGTCGTCAGTGTCGTCACCGGGGCGACCCCCATGGTGTGGAAAAACTAACACTGAAGCTTTCATCTCGCAATCTCGCTGGATCAGCCGCTGAAGTGACTGTTCCGAAATATCTGCTGCTAGCAGTATCGCCGGGATCCCAAACAATGTAATTCGGATCACAGCCGACATTGTGTTGCTACCGGCTCCCGTTGCCTTGGAGTTCACGCCGGCTAGAGCCCAGTCGAGATCCGGGTGAAGTACCTCAAGAGTCAGGTCGCCCGCTCGTACTAGACTTAGTAGTGTCGACGAGCTTGCCTCCATCTTCGACACCACGATTCTTAACAGCGTCATATAGACGGTGGTACGAAAACGCTCCCACGTGGGACCGGCCTTGCTTGGGTCCGGATTCACCCAGATCGTTCCTATAGAGATGGCTGGATCGCCGAGTAATCGCATTACTCCGCCCAAGTGGTCATGATCTGCGTGCGACACGAACACGTGCTCTAAACGCGTTATGCCTTCTCCGGTGGAGCTGGTCGTAGAAGACTGAGCCAGGTGCAAGATCCACTGCGGCGGCCCAATCGCCCGAACGTAGGAGTGCAGAGTTTCCATGACCGACGTCAAGGATTGCAACTTCAGGGCGGATCGGCACGCCCGCCGCAGCGTCCACCGTCATGTCGTCCAAGTCATGAAGTCATCTGGCGGAACCGCCGCCGGTACTACATTTTCGATCACCAAGTCCCGTGGCCTTTCGACCCAAACATTAACCTCAGCGAAGTACCGACGACCAACGATTGATACTGGGTCTTCATTTGCAAGTGACGGATCGAGTGCAGCGGCATCGATTGGTACAGGCCGAGTAGGGCTCCATGCAGGAATGATTACGGTAAGTGTCATTCTGTCTCCGTCATTGCGAACTTCGACGATCTCCACCAGCACCCGGTGGCGCCGATCCGCATACCGATCCGAATCCGTCCTTGCGGTTGGTGATCGTACCGGGATCCATGGGTCATCTGTAGTCCGGACTTGGTGGTACTCCTGGTAGCAGAGGGCACTCGGTGCGTGCGCCTCGATAAAGTGGGCGTGTGATTCTGCTGACGGCTGTATAGCGGCTGTCCCATTAGCGTAGGAGAGGACTGTAGTCCCAGCACAGTATTCGCCGTTGGAGGACACTTGCGCACAGTGTATCGAGAGACCTGTGCACGCAATATGCACACCTGGCGACGCGGATACAGCGCCCGATACGGCCTCTGAATACCGATCGATTTCGAAGCGACCTCGTCCAATCGAGAAAACGATTCGTTCCGGCTGAACAAGATCACATAGTACCTTGGCAAACTGAAACAGATTGCCACGGGAGAATAGAAGACCGCCGTGATTGGGAAAAACAAGGACTCTGGCAGTGAGATCTAAATGCGCACTCGCTAGCGCGTGTAATGTAGCAACACTTAAATGCGTTGCCAGAAGAACTTCCCCTCGCCCACTACGGGTAATGCGGAGCACGGCAGAGCTTGGCCGAGCTGAGCCCTTTGGCGACGAGCGTCCAAGCAGATCCATTGCCGAGGGAGCGAGGACATCGATTGTAAAGGTTGACCCCTGAATCTGACTTGGCGCCGCGAGCGATGTGATGAACCTAGCGTCGGCGTGCCCGGCGAGGGAGATGAAACGTCGCCACTCACCATACTCGTGTTCGTGGGGTCTGGGTTGACGTAGACTTCTCCAATCGGTCGCCTCGAATCACCCAATAGGGTGGTTACTCCAGCGATTTCGTCAGTACTACCTTGCGTAATAACGAGGCGATCGATTCGGCTAACACCTTCACCCTCAAGGTACCGGAGAAGTGGCCTGGGGTGACCCGCCTCAATCACAGTCACGGCTCCCGCGTCGTGAATGATCGTCGCATAAGCGTGCCCGACATCCAGGATCACGATCTGGTCCGGCGGCCGCTCGCGAAAACGGAGGTAGGCAGGTTCGACCTGCGTCCTCGATACGCCACGAGGCCGAGCGGAGGTCCGTTCCGAGCCCGGCGGCCTCGTGATAGTCACCTCTCTAGTTAAGCCTTCACCGCCCGTCGCTGCGACGGAACCGGCATCTCCGAGATGCGCAACGGAATGTTCGTGGTGAGGAAGCCCTTGCACGGCGCGATTCCGCGCGGCTCATAGCTCGGGTGCGCAACCCAGAGCCGGTTCTGTGAGGGGGACGGCTGCGGGTGGGGGAGGTCACCCACGGCGAAACGAGGATGACACGCCCGACTCCGGCGCCGGTGGTGCCGTTCGTTGCGTTTCCCCGAGCTAGGACACATCCCGAAGAGTCAGCCGAGCCGCAGCGCGAAAGGCAGTGCCTGCGAGACGGCGGCGCGCATATCGACGGTTCCGGGGGCAGGGTGCGCTGCGTGCGTCTGTCGGGAACAGCCTCATGATGCACTACCGCAGGTCACGTCGCGCTTCGAAGAGATACGAGTAGGCATTGCCTGACTTCGTGTCCGGGGCCATGCCGGTCGCCGCCCCGAGCAGTCCGAGGACAGCTGGTACCGGGTTCGACGTTGCGACTGACCAGGCGGCACCGGCCACGCCGAGACCGAACCCGGTCACCCGCTTTCCTGACTTGAACGACTGACGGACGCGATGCGTCAAGGCCCGCGCCTCCTCTTCGAGTGTCGCTCGGCGGTCCGCGAGCATCGCATGCTGTTCGCCCGGGTCGGCAAGCGACAGTTCAAGAGCGAACGACCGTAAGTTCGTCCTGTAGCGGCGGAACGAGTCTGCGTGCTCGCTACGGAAACTGAGCACCTCATCGAGTGGGACCGCGCTGAGGTCAATGGCGACGGTCTCGATATCCAGGGAGATAACGTGGCCTCGTGATGGCATCGGCTCAAGGTTCAGCAAGTTGTCGAAGGCTTGCCCGATTCGCGGATCGTTCGTTGCTGGATGGAGGTCGAAGCCCTGACGTTGACCGGCCTCGCGTGCGAACTGCGCGAGTAGCAGGAGGTAGGCGGCCCGGACCCGCCGGTGCATTGGGATCGATACCCCGTCCCCAGATGGCACGGCGAGGCCTCGCTTCTCGAGATCCTCGTACACCATCTGCGCCAAGTCTTCAGTAACTCCCCATCCCATGCGAGACATAGAGAGCTCGGCGAGGGGTTCGTCCGGGGATAGATCATCGAAGGCGCCACCGGTGATCAATTCAACGACCGCAGCGGTCACTCCCCGCGACATGTGCTCGTCCACGAACGACTCGGGGTGGAGTACGCGCAGAAGGCCCTGATCCTCCAACGGCCCGACAAGTGAGGGGTCGGCGTCTCGGTGCCGCCCCATCATGTAGTCGGGCAGGAGGATGGCGACCTCATCGAAGAAGAGGAGCAGGGTCTTAACCCAATCGGCGTCGTCGAGAAGCCAATACGGCTCGGGGTAGTAGTAAGCGGTCTCTCGAATCTCGGGCACGGGCGTAGTTCACTACAAATTGCCGCGTACGGGGGCACCGCGCACCGCGCGGTGTGGTCGTTGCTATA
>DATFCF010000860.1:0-6275 GCA_035253445.1 Mycobacterium sp. | reverse complement strand
CGACAGCGCGGCGAGCACCGCCCGCGACGTCCAGAACTGCCTGCCGCGCCACAGCTCGGTCACGCAGATGCCGACCAGCGCCGCCACGGCGGGCGCCAGCGCCAGCGTGTAGTAGGGGTGGATCGTGCCGTCCATGAAGCTGAACACGGCACCTGTCACCAGCAGCCACCCACCCCACAGCAGCAGTCCGGCCCGCGCGTGTCCGGTGCGTGCCGTACGGCGGGTGAACCACATGCCCGCGGTTAGGCCGATCAGCGCGGCGGGCAGCAGCCAGGAGGCCTCGGCCCCGAACGACGGCCCGAACATGCGCCCGATGCCCGGCTGCCCGCCGAAGAACAGGTTTCCCGCACCGCCGGGCCCGCCCGGTCCTGCACCGCCGACGGGGCCTCCGCCTCCGCCGGGGCCATCTTGGCCGCCGACGACGCGATCAATTCCGTTGTAGCCCAATGCGAGCTGTAACAGGCTGTTGTCGGTGGAGCCACCGATGTAGGGCCGCGAGTCGGCCGGCCACAGGCTGACCAACGCGATGTACCACCCCGCCGACACGATCAGCGCGGCACCCGCGATCAGCAATTTCCGAATGCGGCTCCACAATCCAACAGGTGCGGCGACCAGGAACACCAGCGCGAATGCTGGTACCACCAGAACCGCTTGCAGCATTTTCGTCAGGAAGGCGAAACCGACGGCGCAGCCCGCCAAGGCGATCCAGCGAGTGCTGGCCGTTTCGGTGGCCCGCACCATGCAGTACGCCGCCGCGACCAGCAACAGCACCAGCAGCGCGTCAGGGTTGTTGAACCGGAACATCAACGCCGCCACCGGTGTCAGCGCCAGCGCCGCGCCGGCGATCAGACCTGCAGCGGGACCGCTGGTGCGACGCACGGCCGCATACAACAGCGCGACCCCACCGACGCCCATCAGCGCCTGCGGCAGCAGCATGGTGAAAGCGCTGAAGCCGAAGAGCCGCCCGGACAGCGCCATCAGCCACAGTGCAGCGGGTGGCTTGTCGACGGTGATGGCGTTGCCCGAGTCCAGCGAGCCGAACAGCCAGGCGGTCCAGTCCTGGGTGCCGGCCTGCGCAGCGGCGGCGTAGTAGTCGTTGGCCCAACCGGAGGAGCCCAGGCCCCACAGGTACAGCACGGCAGTTCCCGCGAGCAGGGCCAGCAGGGCGGGACGAACCCAGCGCGGCTGGTGATTCAGCGGATCGAGCGGTACCTGTGCGGTCTGCGGCGCAACGTCCCGTATGTCGGAGGTGATCGTCATCAATCGTCCCTTTGCTTGGCGGGTTGATTCAGTGGGACCGGCGTGGGTGAAACACCCAACCGCGCAACAGGACGAACCGCACGGCTGTTGCCAAGAGATTGGCGCCAACCAAGACGCCGAGCTCCAACAGGTGGTGTGGTTGGGCGACCACGGCGTGCAGCACGCCGAGCGCGCCACTGGTGATGGTCAGGGAGATCGCGAACACGATGAGGCCCTCGACGTGATGACGGGTGGCGTTGGATCGGCCACCGGCCCCAAACGTGAAGCGCCGGTTGGCCGCCGTATTGCCGACCGCGGTGAGCAGCAACGCGATCAGGTTCGCCGCCTGTGCGCCGGCCCAACCCTGCATCAGCATGAACAGCATCAGATAGGCCGCCGTCGACACCACACCGACCGCGCCGAACCGCACCACCTGGCGGAACAATGATCCGGGCGCGGCGGCGGACCGCGACGAACCAAGCTGCGCGGCAATCGTGTTCACCGGAATCGATCCGTCGGCGAAGCCACGCAGGAGCCGCCCGATGCCCTTGAGGTCGGCGGTGGCGGTTGCGATGATGTCGACGCGACTGTCCGGGTCGTCCACCCAGTCCACCGGCACCTCATGGATACGAAGCCCGCTCCGTTCCGCGAGCACGAGCAACTCGGTGTCGAAGAACCAGCCGGTGTCGGAGATGTGGGGCAACAGTCGCTGCGCAACATCGCTGCGGATCGCCTTGAAGCCGCATTGCGCATCGGAGAAGCCAGCGGCAAGAGTCGATTTCAGAATCAAGTTATAGCAGCGCGAGATCATTTCACGCTTGGGTCCGCGAACCACCCGAGCGCCGCGGCCCAGCCGGGTGCCGATGGAGACGTCTGAGTGCCCGGAGATGAGCGGCGCGACGAGTGGTACCAGCGCCGCGAGATCGGTGGACAGGTCGACGTCCATGTACGCCAGCACCGGAGCGTCGGAAGTCGACCACACGGCGTGCAGCGCTCGGCCGCGACCCTTCTGCTCGAGCCGCACCACCCGGACATCGGCAAGCTCCGACGACAGTTTTTTGGCGATTAGCAGGGTGTCATCGACGCTGGCGTTGTCGGCGATGGTGATCCGCGCCTCGAAGGGGAAGTTCTCCCGAAGGTGACGATGCAGTCGGTGCACCGAATCGGCAAGTGCCGCTTGCTCGTTGTATACCGGTACCACCACGTCGAGTACCGGCACCCCCGCGGCACGCGCGGCGAGAGCGGCATTCGGGCGCGGTTCGAACCGGCTTCGATGACTCCACATGTCGAGAGCGATGTCTGTCATGCCGCCCATGGTTCAGGCGCAGCTTGTGTCAGGAGTTTGGCGAAGCTATGTCCCAGCTATGAGTTCTTCTGCTCCTGGGTGAGGTCGTAGATGATGACACCGTCGACCGTCTGCGGGGTGTAGTGCTTCTGCACCCATTCGGCGATGCCGGCCGCCTCCCGGCTGCCGCTCGACTGGCCTCCCCAGTGGCCGATCATCGGCTTGCCGCGGATGAAGTAGTGAATCTGTTTGTCGGCGAGGTAAGCCTTGAACTCCTCGAGCGTCGGTGAGGGATCCGTGCCGTTGAATCCACCGATCGCCATAACTGGTGCACCACTTGCTAATTGGTAGCCGGCAGCGTTGTTGGAGCCGACGGCAGCCGCTGTCCAGGTGTAGTCATCCGCGTCGTCCGACAGCGTGGCCGCCAGCGCCGGACCTGGGCTCGGCGAACCCAGCAGCCCGCCACGGCCGGCGAAACCTCCACCCATTGCTTGCCGCGCCGGGCCGACCGACGGGATCGCGCCGCCGTGCGGCGTCGCCGCCGTCGCGAGGGAATATGCACCCGGCGCGAGCAGACATGAGGCAACGGCGACAACGGCCACCACGCCCGCGACTGGTCGCGTCAACCGGCCGACGACCACCAGCAGGACCGCGGCGGCCACTCCCCCGACCGCGACGGTCGCCCGCAGCCACGGCAGCCACTCACCGTGCCGGGACAGCAGCACCGCCGCGAGAACGCTCGTGACGAGCACGGTCCCCGCCAGCGCCGTCGCGGCGCGGATGTCAGTGCGGTTGTCCCACAACAGCGTTGCGCCGACGCCGATGCACGCGGCGATCGCCGGCGCGAGCGCCACGGTGTAGTACGGGTGCACGATGCCGTTCATGAAGCTGAACACCACCGCGGTGACCGCCAGCCAGCCACCCCACATCACCAATGCCGCGCGTCGCGGGTCGGTCCGCGGCAAGTGTCGGGTGATGATCAGGCCGGCCGCCGCACAGATCACGGCGGCGGGCAGCAACCACGCAATGTCCAGGCCCATGCCGGTGCCGAACAACCGGCCCCATCCGACGTCATGGTTGAGGTTGCCGAGGCCGCCTGGTTCGTCACCGGTGAGTCGGCCGAATCCGTTGTAGCCCAATGCCAGTTCGACGATGCTGTCGTGCTGGGAGCCGCCGATGTAGGGCCGCGACGACGTTGGCCACAGCTCGACGAGCAGCAGATACCAGCCTGCGGACACCACGACGGCCACAAAGGCCGCGAGCACATCGACCACTCTGCGGCGAACAGGCCGATGCGCCGCGATCAGGTAGGCGGCGGCGAAACCGGGCAGCACCAGGAAGGCCTGCAGCATCTTGGCCAGGAAACCGAACCCCACCGCGACACCTGCGGCAACCAGCCACCACCGGCTGCTGTCTTTTTCGCATGCCCGCTGCACGCAGTACGCGGCCGCGACGAGCAGCAGCACCAGCAGGGCGTCGGGATTATTGAAGCGGAATATCAGTGCGGCCACCGGAGTCATTGCCAACACCGCGCCGGCCAGCAGGGCCGCACCGGGCCCGCTCACCCGGCGGACCGTGGCGTACAACAGCCACACCGCGGCCACACCCTCCAGCGCCTGGGGCACCAGGATGCTCCACGGGTTCAACCCGAACAGTCGCACCGAGACATCGATGATCCAGAGCGCCGCAGGCGTCTTGTCGACGGTGATGGCGTTGGCGGCGTCGCTCGAGCCGAACAGCATCGCGGTCCAGTCGCTGGCGCCGGCCTGCGCCGCGGCGGAATAGAAGGCGTTCGCCCATCCGTTCGCCGACAGGTTCCACAGGTACATGACCGCGGTTCCGATGAGCAGCACGCCCACTTGCACGCGCGAGCAGACGGAGAATCGCATTACCGACGCGGGTTCTGTGCGATTCTGTGTTCCCCGGCTTGCGCGGGGGCCCAGCTCGGCCTCAAGAAGCACCCCGTCGATAGTGGAGGGCAGAGCTAGGCGTCGGATTTGATGCCGCTGTGCCTTGGCTGTGAGTCGGCGGGAAGCCTGACCACGAATTCCGTTTTGCCCGGCGCGCTGCTCACATCGATGGTGCCGTTGTGCGCCCTGACCACAGCCGCGACGATGGCCAGTCCAAGTCCGGTGCTGCCCCCGCGTCGCGAGCGCGACGTATCGCCACGCGCGAACCGCTCGAAGACCTCCGGTTGCAGCCATGGCGGGATACCTGGCCCGTCGTCGGCGACCGTGAGCACCGCTCCGCCGTCGCCGTCGACGGACAGCGATGTGGTGACTGACGTGCCGGAAGGAGTATGCATCCTGGCGTTGGCGAGCAGATTCGCCAGCACCTGATGCAGGCGGGCTTCATCCCCGCGCACGACGACAGGCTCATCGGGCAGGTCCAACGACCACTGATGGTCGGGGCCGGCGATGTGGGCATCACTGACGGTGTCGACCACCAATCGGGACAGGTCGACGGGCTCGCGTTCCAGCGGCCGCCCCGTGTCGAGCCGCGCCAGCAGCAGCATGTCTTCGACCAGATGGGTCATCCGCTCGGTCTCGGATTCGACACGACCCATCGCGTGCGCGACATCGTCGGGCACATCGTCCCGTTTCCGTTGTGCCAGTTCGGTATACCCGCGGATCGCGGCAAGCGGCGTGCGTAGTTCGTGGCTGGCGTCGGCGACGAACCGCCGGACTCGGGTCTCGCTGGCGTGCCGTGCGGACAGCGCGCCCGCGATGCGGTCCAGCATCCGGTTCAGCGCGGACGCGAGCTGCCCGACTTCGGTGTGAGCGCCGGCCGGATCCACCGTGACGATCGGCGTGGGCAGCCGCACCTCGCCGCGGTCGAGTTCGAGGTCGGCCACCTGCCTGGCCGCCGCGGAAACCCTTGACAGCGGCTCGAGTTGGCGCCGGATGATGAGAATTCCCACTGTCGTCGCGGCGATCAGCGCTACGGCCCCGACGACGCAGAACATCACCAGCACCCACAGCAGCGTCTCGTCGACGTCGGAAAGCGGCAGCCCGGTCACGATCGTTTCACCGCCACGACGCGAATGCACCGCAACCACCCGGTAGCGGCCCAGTCCGTCGAGGTTGACCGTGGATACCGGGCGGTTCGGCCGAACCTGGGCGAGTTGGCGCGCGGCCGCGGCGCTGATCTCTGCCCGCGTACCGTCGGCGGTGATGACGCCTGCGTCCAGAGGAGTTCCCTCAGCGATCACCGCTCCGACGGTGCGTGTGGATTGCCCTGGCGCGCCGAGGAATCCGGGGCCGGGGCCCACCTCCGGGTCGAACCGCTCGTTGTGAGGGAATCCGGGCGGCGGAGGGAGGGGCGGCAAGTCGAACATCATCGCAGAGCGGCGCCCGGTTTCGAGCACCTGCTGGTCGAGCTGGTGGATCAAAAAGCGTTGCAGCGCAAACTCTGTCGCAACACCGATAAGGGCGCACACCACCGCCAGCAACGCAACCTGTGTGACGAGCAGACGGGTGCGCAGCGACCACGCCCGTGGTGAACGAATGTGCATCGAGGGCCGATCAGCGCGCGGGCTTGAGGACATATCCGGCACCCCGCAGGGTGTGGATCATCGGGTCGCGGCCGCTGTCGATCTTCTTACGAAGATAGGAGACGTAGAGCTCAACGATGTTGGATCGCCCGCCGAAGTCATAGCTCCACACCCGATCGAGGATCTGCGCCTTGCTCAGCACGCGTTTGGAATTGCGCATCATGAACCGCAACAACTCAAACTCGGTGGCCGTCAACG
>DATFCF010000859.1:0-7027 GCA_035253445.1 Mycobacterium sp. | reverse complement strand
GCCTGGCTGAGGTCGCCGCGTCGCGGCTGATCGGGCGCGCCAACCCCGACCTGGCCACCGCCACGGTGCACACCACCTATTTGCGCCCTGGCGGTTTCGGCGCGGCACTGGCGGTTTCGGCCCGGTCGCGTCACGTCGGTGCCCGCCTCGCTATCGCCGAGTGCGTGGGCCAAGCGGCAGACGGCACCATCTGCACGCTGTCGACTGTCACGGCCAGGCGCGTCGGGAATGTCGCCGCTACCGGACAATTGGCGGCCTACAGGTAAAGGACAACGATGACCGCGAAACAGTCGAACGCGCTGAGTCCTGTGTTTCTCCGCGACTTCGGCAACCGATGGGATGCGGCGTGGAATTCTCACGACACCAACCGCGTTCTGGAGTTGCTCGACGTCGATATCACTTGGGACGACACCGTGTTCTGGCCGTCGGTCATCGAGGGGATCGGCGGCATGCGCGACTACGTCGACACAATCTGGAAGGTCATGCCCGACGTGGTATTCGAAGAGGTGCAGTTTTTCACCGCGCCAGACGAGGGTCGGGCGCTCTACCTATTCCGTCAGAGTGGCTCGGCGCCCGAGCGCTACGGAGGGGGACGGTTCGCGACCTACGGCTGTGACATATTCCTGCGCTTCAACAAGGGCAAGCTTGCCCACTACCTCGCTCAGTATGAGATGACCGAGATGATGCGTCAGTACGGGGCACTGCCGCCTCGGAAGAATCTCCTCGGCGGAAGCTACCTTCTGTCGCTCATGCAAGACCGCTGAAATCGGCCGCTTTCAGCCCCGCATTCGGCGCTATCGACCGGGACGTTGAAGTGCTGCGCGGGTTCGCAAACCGACAGCGTCGGGATGCAGTTCGGCGGGGCGGCCGACCACGGCTTCGAGCGCTTGGTGCAGCTGGTCCTCGGTCCACGGTGCGCTATGGCTGATCGAGTAGAGCTGATCGGGGTGGCTCCACACGGCTAGCTCGGCACCGTCGAAGCCCAGGATTTGACCGCTCAGCGCGATTGATGAGTCCGCAAGCATGACAACGAGTTTCGCAACGTGATCAGGATCGCCGAAAACCCCTGACAACCGGCCGTCGGTTCCGCCGGACAACTCGAGGACAGGGGCGGTCATGTCGGTCAAAGCCACCGGATACAGGGCGTTCACCCGCACGGAATAGCGCGCGAGTTCAACCGACAGGGCCCTGGTCAGCGCGATGACACCGCCCTTGGCGGCAGCGTAATTGCTCTGCCCCACAAGGCCATACAGTGCGCTGCCGGAGGTGACGTTGAGGATCGTCCCGCCGGAACCCTTCATGGCACGCGCTGCGGCACGACACATCAGCCATGTTCCGCGTAGATGGACGGCCACCACCTCGTCGAAGTCGTCAACCGTCATGTTCATCAAGCTCTTGTCGCGTGTGATGCCCGCGTTGTTGACCACGAACCCGACCGGACCGAAGGCGTCCTGGCATCGGTCAATGAGCGCCTGAGCGGTCCTCTCTTCGTCGATCCCGCCTGCGACGTAGTCGACAGAGCCGGGTTGGTGTCCTACCGCATCGATAGCGCGACGACATGCTTCGGCAGTCCGACCGTTGATCACCACATTGGCGCCGGCGCCCGCCAGCGAACGCGCAATCGACAGGCCAAGACCGCGGGTCGCGCCGGTGACCACGGCGTTGAGCCCCGTCAGCCGCGGCATGACGGTGCGTAGAGGGCGTGCCAGACGATAGCGGCCAGTGCTGCCACGTGACGCCGTGCTTCCTTGGGGCTTGCCAGCCGAATCTGTTGGTACAGGCCGCGTTCGATCATCCAGACCAGCCACGCGGCGGTGCTCTCGGGATCCACGTTTGGGCGGGCATTGCCACTGGCTTGTGCCCTGCGAATGTGCTTCGCAAGCTCGGTATGGCCGATCGTGAACAGCCGATGGAATTCGTCGCGTACGCCCGAGTCGTATGTCGAGGCTTCGGCCAGCGCGGCCAGCAGTTGCGCACGGTGCCGATAGGTGGCGATCAGCCCGCTGAAGATCTCCGTCAGCCGCTCCTCGGTCAGACCGGAGTCGAGGTCCATCCATTGCCGGGCTGAACCGACGACTTCACCGACGACGCCCTCGCCGACGACGCGCAACAGGTGGCCCATGTCATTGAAGTAACTGTAGAACGTTGATCGGGACACACCGGCGCGTGAGATGACTTGTTCGACAGAGATTTCGGAGAACCGGTCGGCCTCGGACAGCAGTTCTTCCGCAGCGGTCACAATGCGTGACACCGAGGCTGCACGCTGCAACTCGCGGCGTGACGGCGCCACCTTGTTGGAGCCGCTGCTCGGCATGGCAATACTGTAGTCAGCAAACGGCGTCCGCCCCAATTCGGCCGAGCGGTTGACTGCTGTGTTGCCGGTGTGGTCATCGCGCGATATCCGCGTGAAACCGCACCAGAGCGTTGAATTGGCCGAGTGACCAATCCATCGTGCCGACGTCGAGGTGTTGGTGACCCACCACGATCGACAGTCCGAGGATTGAGAGTTGCTTCGCGAGGCCAACGTCAGCCACGAGACCGTGGACTGTGTCGAAGATGATCTCACGCCGCATCGCATCGACCTCGTTGCGCACTCGTGCCGCGCGAGGGTCAGCGTTACTCCACGCGCGGAGGCCGACTTCGGCGTCGTGGGGCACTACGCGCGCGAGTTCGCGTAGTCGATCGAGGCGGGCTGCCGGATCCAGTGCAGATTTCGCTTCGTCGACCAAGCGTTGGGTCAATTCGGTCTCCCAAAACACGAGAAATTGGTCGACGAAATCGTCCCAGTCCCGAAACCAGTTGTAGAACGAGCCGGTCGTCATTCCGATTGAGCGGCAAAGCGTTGTCAGGCGCAGTGCGCCGAATCCCTCCTTGGCCAGCAGGTCCAGCGCGCCCTGGAAATAGTCCTGCTTGTTGACTGTCGCCATGCCCAGCTTCCTGCGTAGAGCCGATTATGTCGGTGAGGCGTCTGCACGCGATGCTTCGCATTGGTGTCGCGACCCAAGACACCCGCTAGCTGCGATCATGCCACGTCACAATGGCTTCAGGACTGATTGGCGGAAGCCGAAGCTGCGATGAATTCTCGTGTCGAACATGATGTTCCTTACGTCACGTAAAACTCGCGCAGCGCGTTACCCGGACTCATCCCGCATCGTGACCTCGCGGTCCGAGCTCGCCGAACTACGCTGCCGTCAGTTTATGCTGGAGATTGATATGAAGCGTGTTACCCCGAGACCCCGCCAGGCATCGACTGCCAGCGCGCCGTCCGATAGCCAACAGGGTTTTCCGTTTGCCGCCAAAGAGGCGTCCACGCCGCTGGCCACGGCCGTGCAGCAGGAGATTTTCTCGGCAACGGAGTCGCTCCTGCAGACCAAGTCGCTGGGAGATCTGACGGTCGCCGATATCCTGACGGCTGCCGACGTCTCTCGTACCACGTTCTACCGGTATTTCACCTCCAAGCACATGGTCGTCTCGGCGATGCTCACCGCATCTCAGGCCGAACTCCTCGATGTCATGCGGCCGTGGTCGACCCGCGGCGACCGGCCTGCCGAGGAGGCGTTGCGGGAGGCCATGGAGGCGGTCGCGAAGGTCTGGGGCCGTCATCGCCCGATGCTCCGTGCGATAAGTGAAAGCTGGCATTCAGAACCCGAGATCGGGCGCCAGTGGGTCGCGGTGATGGACCACTTCGTCAACAACATCAGCCGCCAGATCGACCGGGAGCGCAAGGCCGGAATGGCGCCCGAAGGGGTGGACAGCCGCCAACTGGCCAGGCATTTGGCTTGGGGTGGCGAGCGCATGCTCTACCTTGCCGGGTTTGGGATCTGCGGCCCGGAATTCGAGGACGAAGTCGTTGAACCGATGGTCGCGATCTGGGTGGGCGCAATCTACAAGCGCTAGTTTCAGTACGCGAAGTTCGCCGCCTCGCAGAGACCACCTAGTGGCCCAGGTGCCGGGCGATCGCACGGTCGGTGCTCGCGTGCGAGGAGCGTCTGCGGTTGGCGAAAGCGAACAGCGCCTAGTCCCTACAGCAAAGCCTGTCTTACTAGGGTTTGCGCGATTGCATCATGCAGTGTGTTGGCGCTGGCCTGCGACGAGCCGTAGATAGACTCGAAATCGACTGCTGCGCCTATTGATTCATGAACGAGGCAGCGGTTCACAAGTCCAACCGTTGACGCGCAGGACAATATTGCTGGCGCAGTGCCCTCCTCAAATCTGATTCAGCAAACCCGGCGCAGGTGTAGATTTCACGCCCACGTCGCTTCCCTGTGCCGCGGTGCGCAATGTGACCCGGGAATTCCAGCTAGGCATATTGCGATTTGGAACACAGTATGCGCACACTGTGTACACTCAGTCCGCGTTGAGCCCGAGTGGGCCACAACACACTTGCTAAGGAGCGGGTATTGGTCATGTGGTACGCCGCCGTTAAACCGATGCGGGCCGTCGGCGGCTTCTTTGCTATGGCGTTGGACACCATCGTCATGATGTTCAAGCCGCCCTTCGCGTGGCGCGAACTCGTGTTGCAAACCTGGTTCGTGGCGCGGGTGTCGATCATGCCGACACTGACGCTGTCTGTGCCGTTCACCGTCTTGACGACATTCACGCTCAACATCCTGTTGATCGAGTTCGGCGCGGCAGACTTTTCGGGTAGCGGTTCGGCGCTCGGCGCGGTGACGCAGATCGGTCCGGTGGTGACCGTGTTGGTCATCGCCGGTGCAGGTGCCACCGCGATGTGCGCCGACCTCGGCTCCCGCACCATCCGCGAAGAACTCGATGCCCTTCGGGTGCTCGGGATCAATCCGATACAGAAGCTTGTCGTGCCGCGCGTACTCGCCGCGACGATCGTTGCGCTGCTGCTGTCGTCGCTTGTCACGTTGGTGGGCCTGGCAGGTGGCTACGCATTCTCGGTGTACTTCCAGCACGTCTCACCCGGCGCGTTCATCGGGGGTTTGACGCTGGTGGTCGGACTTGCCGATGTGATGATCGCCTTGGTCAAAGCCGCCATGTTCGGCTTCGCTGCGGGATTGATCGCCTGCTACAAGGGGATATCGGTCGGGGGTGGTCCCGCCGGCGTCGGCAACGCCGTCAACGAGACGGTGGTGTTCTCGTTCATGGCGCTGTTCCTCATCAACGTCCTGGCGACCGGCATCGGCGTTGAGGTGACCAAATGAGTCTCAACGTCGCTCTCAAACAGCGCCCGCGGCTGAACCGCAGTGTCGAAGGGTGGGTTGCCGGGTGGAACCGCGTCGGCACCCAGACGCAGTTCTATGGGCACACACTGCGATCCATCGCCGACGCATTCGTCCACTACAAGACGGAGATGGTCCGTCTGATCGCGCAGATGAGCCTGGGCACCGGCGCGTTGGCGGTGATCGGCGGCACCGTCGTGATCGTCGGGTTCCTCACCCTGTCCACCGGTGCGCTGATCGCCGTTCAGGGATACAACTCGCTGGCCAACATCGGCGTCGAAGCGCTGACCGGATTTGTCTCTGCTTTCGTCAACGTCCGACTCATCGCGCCGCTGACCGCGGGCATCGCGCTGGCCGCCACCATCGGTGCCGGCGCCACCGCGCAGATCGGCGCCATGCGGATCAGCGAAGAGATCGACGCGCTGGAGGTGATGGGCATCCGCTCCGTCGCCTACCTCGCCTCGACGCGCGTCGTCGCCGGTGTGATCGTGGTGATCCCGTTGTACTGCGTCGCGGTGTTGATGTCGTTCTTTGCGGCTCGGCTGGGAACGACGGCGGTCTACGGCCAGTCGGTCGGCGTCTACGACCACTACTTCAACACGTTCCTCAACCCGTACGACATCATCTGGTCGTTCCTGCAGGCCATCCTCATGGCGACCGTGATCATGCTGGTCCACACCTATTACGGCTACACCGCTTCGGGCGGGCCGGCCGGGGTGGGTGAGGCCGTCGGCCGTGCCGTGCGCGCGTCGCTGATCGCGGCCACATACGTCTGCGTGGGTGCCGCGATGGCGATCTACGGACAAACCGGCAACTTCAACCTCTCCGGATAGGCGCATGGAAACAAGACCCGGAGACAGGCGGCTGCATCCCGCCTGGTGGACGTTGATCCTGCTCGTAAGCATTGTGGCGTTGGTCCTGCTGTGCGCCGCGTTCTTCGCTCGAACATTCAACTCGTATGTGCCGGTCACGCTGAGCTCCGACCGCGCGGGACTGGTTATGGAGTCCGGCGCCAAAGTCAAGATGCGCGGCGTGCAAGTCGGCCGGGTCGCCGAGATCAAGAACCGGAACGACTCTGTCAGCCTGCAACTGGAGCTCTACCCCGACCAGATCAAGTACATCCCCGCGAACGTCGTGGCACGTATCCGGGCGACCACCGCTTTCGGCGCTAAGTATGTCGAGCTCATCAATCCCGATGACCCGAGCCCCAAACGGGTGACCAGGGGGGCTGTGATCATGTCGCAGAACGTCAGCAGCGAAGTGAACACGGTTTTCCAGAACCTCGTCGGCGTCATCCACAAGATCGATCCGGCGAAGCTCAACGGCGTGCTGAGCGCGCTTGCTCAGGGTGTGCGGGGTCGGGGCGAACAGATCGGGCAGGCGACCACCGACGCCAACCAGGTCCTGTTGGCGATCAACCCCCGCGCCGAGACATCGCGGCGAGATTGGCAGGCGCTCAAGGGTTTTAGCGATACCTACGCCGCCGCCGCGCAGGACATCCTGTCGGTGTTGGACTCAGCCAGCACAACCAGCGCGACCATCACCGCAAACGCCAAGGCACTCGACTCGTTCCTGCTCGATGTGACCGGGTTCGCGAACAGCGGGATCAACCTTCTCGGACCGAACAAGGACAACCTGATCCGCGCGATCAACGTCCTCGAACCGACGACAGCCCTACTGATGAAGTACAACCCGCAATTGACGTGCATGCTCGTCGGCGGCAAGCGGACCCTCGATGAGACTTATCCGGTCGCCGGCGGCAACGGAAAGTCGCTAATTGTCGATGCCGCGCTGCTGCTGGGCGATGACCCCTACCGCTATCCCGACAACCTACCCATCAC
>DATFCF010000858.1:0-2661 GCA_035253445.1 Mycobacterium sp. | reverse complement strand
CCTATCTGCTGGCACTGGCGGCGCTGCTGCTGGCCATGAAGGTGTTCCGCGGCTTCGAGCGCCAACCTGTCGAGCGGGCCGCCAGGCGCTGGGTGATCGTTGCCGAGGAGACCCAACAGGCCGCTCCGGTTGAGTCTGAAGGCCAGAACCCGGCAGCATAGCCACTATGAACTCCGGCGACGGCGCGCTCGGCAGCCATCCATTCGTCGTGGCGCATCGAGGCGCATCGGCGGAGCGTCCGGAGCACACCCTGGCGGCCTATGAGCTGGCGCTGTCCGAAGGTGCCGACGGTGTCGAATGCGATGTGCGGCTGACCCGGGACGGGCATCTCGTCTGCGTTCACGACCGGCGAGTGGATCGGACCTCTGACGGAAGCGGACTCGTCAGCGAGATGACGCTGGCGCAACTGCGGGAGCTGGACTTCGGGTCATGGCATCCGAGTTGGCGTGCCGACGCTGCCAACGGGGACACCGGGCTGCTGACGCTCGACGATCTTGTTGCGCTGGTTCTGGATTGGAGCCGGCCGGTCAAGATCTTCATCGAGACAAAGCATCCCGTTCGCTACGGCGCGCTGGTGGAGAGCAAGGTGCTGGCGTTGCTGCACCGCTACGGCATCGCATCGCCGGCTTCGGCGGACCTGTCGCGTGCGGTGGTGATGTCGTTCTCGGCGGCCGCGGTGTGGCGGATCCGGCGGGCCGCACCGATGCTGCCGACCGTCCTCCTCGGCGAGACCTCACGCTATCTGGGTGGCAGCGCCGCCACCACCGTCGGCGCCACCGCGGTCGGGCCGTCGATCGCGACGCTGCGCGAGCATCCGGAGCTGGTGGACCGCGCCGCCGCCCAGGGCAGGGCGTTGTACTGCTGGACGGTCGACCACTACGAGGATGTTCGGTACTGCCGTGATGTCGGCGTGGCATGGGTGGCGACGAACCACCCAGGCCGTACCAAGGGCTGGTTGCAGAACGGGCTGACCGGAGCGGGTCGCGACGGTTAGCGTCCGGCGACGATCTTGGGGGGAGCCGGACAAGTTAGCGTCCGGCGACGATCGTGGGAGGAGCCGGACAAGTTACATAGCCCCGCCCGCTGCCTTCGGAGCGGCGGGATCGGCTGCAGCCGCGCCGATTTCGCGGGCGATGAAGTCTTCGAGATGGAACAGGTTGGTGCCGGCCCGGTCGGCGACTCGCACCAGCGTCGTCATCAAAGCGACCTCTTCGACCTGTTCGGAGAGGAACCACTGCATGAACTGCTCGCCGAGATAGTCACCCTCGTCGCGCGCGACGCTGGCCAGCCTGCTGATCTGCTCGGTCACTGTGCGTTCCTGCTCGAGCGCCAGCACGAGCGCATCGCGGGGCGTATCGAAGGCGTTGCGCACCGCGTCGACACTCGGGATCTCGATGTCGATATCGCGGTCGAGCAAGTACTGCACCAGCATCATGGCGTGGTTGCGTTCCTCGATCGCCTGGGCGTAGAAGTGCTTGGCCAATTGCGGCAGGTCCGCACCGTCGAAATAGACGGCAATCGCAAGGTATTGCTGGGACGCGCCGAATTCACTGCGAATTTGATCGTGAAGCAGTCCGTGAAATTTCGTATCGAGCGCGTCAGCTGTGGTCATGACGACGAGGATATAGCAGGTCAGGCCGGTCTGTCAGTGAAGGTCGGCCTAACGCAGGCGAGCTTATCCTAAGTAAGGCGGCGCAATGTGACGGCGGCTACATTACGTCTAATGGGTTTGCTGTTCGTCATTGCGGCTGCGCTGCGTCGAGCACGTCTTGCGGAATGGGTGAGTCCGATCTCAGCGCATCGAAGAGCTGACTGGCGGCGTCGCTGTTCCACATCACCACCGAACCCGAATCGCTACCGGTGAATTCTCCGATCGGCACAGTCGTGGCGGTGATGTCCCCGCGCAGTGCCCACGCCAGCCACAGCAGATCCCAGATGTGATCGTCCTGATCGACGGTGAGCGCGCCGGACGCCGCGTGGGCCATCGGATACCAGCGCAGCGGGTTGAGCAGGACGGCCGGGCTGGCGGCGCGGTGCAGCAATGCGGACATGAACTGCCGCTGGTTGATCATCCGATCGAGATCGGCCCGCGGAGTGGCGCGGGTGCGGACGTACCCGAGCGCGTTGCGGCCGTCGAGCTTCTGGCACCCGGCGGGCAGATCGATGCCGGCAAGCGGATCGCTGACCGGTTCTGGCGGACACATGGTCACGCCACCGATGGCGTCGACCAGAACGGCGAAGCCGTCGAACCCGATCTGCGCATAGTGGTCGAGCCGCAGACCGGTGGCCTGTTCGACGGTCTGCGCCAGCAGCGGGGCACCGCCGACGGCGAACGCGGCGTTGATCTTGTCGCTGCCGTAGCCGGGAATCGACACGTACGAGTCGCGCGGGATCGACACCATCGCCGCCGGCGAGCTCGAGCCGAGTCCGGGGATATGCACCAGCAGGATGGTGTCGGTGCGGCCGTTGCCGACGTCGCCTCCGGTGGCCAGCTCGCTCTGCTGATCGGGGGTCAGGTGTTGGCGGCTGTCGGAACCAACCAGCAGCCACGTGGTGCCGGCACCCGCGGCGGGACGCTCTGGGTAGTCGGCCAGCGCGGGGATGCGGTCCAGCGACGAATCCATCCAGACGCCGGTGGCCACCACCGCGACGACGAAGACG
>DATFCF010000857.1:0-5026 GCA_035253445.1 Mycobacterium sp. | reverse complement strand
CAATGCGTCGGCACCCGCCGTCCCGGCGCCTGCCGTCAACAGTCCGGCCGGAGTTGCCACAGCGATCGCCGCCGCGGTGGTCACAAGGCGTGTCAGCTGCCGCATCATGTCACGACCTATCTGTTTGCTCCGGCGACGGGTCCTACCGCAGTATGAATTCGCGGGCTCCGAGAAGGTGCACAACGGCAGCATTACTTGCGCGTCAAATATCGCGGCAGATCCAGTCGGCGAAAGCGGGCCGTACCGTTGAAAGCATGACGGTGTTGCCAGACCTTGGCGCCGCGCGTGAACACCTCGGGCGCAGCTTGTTCGGCATGGTTGCGGGACCGGAAGGGCCTTCGAACCGCGCGCGCATCCACGACACCCCTGGGCCCCGATGGTTCGGCGAAGATCGGCCGATTCGCAGGGTGCACGGAGATGCCTCGATGTTCGTCGGCGGGTTGCGCGCCCTGCTGCTGCAATCGCTGCATCCGTTGGCGATGGCCGGCGTCGCGGAGCACTCGGACTATCGCGGCGATCCGTGGGGCCGGCTGCAGCGAACCAGCACCTTCCTGGCTGTGACAACCTTCGGTCCGGCCACCGATGCACAGCGTGCGGTCGACAAGGTTCGCGGCATTCATCAGCGTGTGCGCGGCGTCGCGCCCGACGGTAGGCAATATCACGCGGCGGATCCTCACCTACTCGAATGGGTGCATATCGCCGAGGTGGACAGCTTCCTGCTGGCCCATCGGCTCTACGGCGCTTCCCCGCTCGATCAGAGCGGCCGGGACGGATATGTGGCCGACGCCGCTCGCGTGGCCACAGCGCTCGGCGTGCCCGACCCACCGCGCACCGAGCAGGAACTCGCCGAGCGCATCGAGGGATTCAGGCCCGAGTTGTCCGGCACCCCCGCCGCGCGTGAGGCCGCCCGGTTTCTGCTGTTGACTCCCCCGCTGCCGATCGCCGTGCGGGCACCGTACGGCTTGCTGGCGGCGACGTCGGTCGCCATGTTGCCCGCGTGGGCGCGAATGCCCTTGCTACTGCCGTACTTTCCGCCGGTGGAGGCCACCGTTATCCGGATGGCAGGCCGCGCGCTCGTCGGTGGCATTCGCTGGGCCATGACGGCCGACCGCTGAGTCAGTCCCGGCACTCGATGACGTCGTAAGCGCCGTCGGCGTAGCGGGAGCGAATGAGTTTCTTGTCGAACTTGCCGACGCTCGTCTTGGGCACTTCATCGATGAACGTCCACCGCTCTGGCAACCAGAATCGAGCAACCTTGTCGCACAGATGCTTTCGTAGTTCTTCAGGTGTGGCGGAAGCGTCTTTCTTGACCACGACGGCCGCCAAGGGTCGCTCCTGCCAGCGATCGTCGGGAACAGCCACCACGGCTGCTTCCAATACGGCCGCGTGGTCCATGATGCAGAGTTCCAATTCGACCGATGAGATCCATTCACCGCCGGACTTGATGACGTCCTTGGCGCGGTCGGTGAGCGTGATGAACCCCTGCGGGTCGATGCGGCCGACGTCACCGGTGCGTAGCCAGCCTCCGTCGAACTTCGACGCGTCGACGTTCTGATAGTACGACCCGGTGATCCACGGACCGCGAACCTCTATCTCCCCCACGGCCTTACCGTCGCTGGGTAATAGGTTCCCGTCGTCGTCGACCAGACGAACCTCCACGCCGCACAGCACCCTGCCCGCCGTGCCGCGCAGGATCCAATGCTCCTCTTCGTTCACATCCGGCAGTGGTGTCGCCAGCGCGGCCAACGGAGATGTCTCCGTCATGCCCCAGCCCTGACGGATGTGAACGCCGTAGCGCTGCTCGAACTCCTTCATCATCCCCACTGGGACAGCCGAACCGCCGCACGCAACGAGACGTAGTGACGAGATGTCTCGGCCCGGATTGGCGTGCAGATACTGCAGTACGTCGTTCCAGATCGTCGGAACTGCCGCGGCGATGGTGGGACGACGCTGTTCGATCATGTCGACAAGTCGCGGTGCCTGCAGGAACCGGTCGGGTAACAGCATGTCGGCACCGGCCATCATGGCCGCGTACGGCTGGCCCCACGCGTTGGCGTGAAACATGGGCACGATCGGTAGCACGCGGTCGCCGTCGGCAAGGCCAACGGCGTTGGCCGCGCACACTGCCATCGAGTGCAGGTAGCTCGAGCGGTGGCTGTAGACGACACCCTTCGGGTTTCCCGTCGTGCCGCTGGTGTAACACATTGCGGCCGCGCTCTTCTCGTCGAGATCGGGCCAGTCGAACTCGATCGGCTGTCCGTCGAGCAAGTCGTCGTAGCGGATCACCGTCTTTCCCGAGTCGATCAGCAAATCGAGATCGCCTGGCCCGACGGCCACCACGGTGTGCACCGAGTTCAGCTGCGGAAGCACGGTTGCGAGTAGCGGCGCCAGCGACATGTCCACCAGCACAACGCGATCCTGTGCCTGGTTGGCAATGAACGCGATTTGTTCGCCGGCCAGTCGAATGTTCAACGTATGCAGCACCGCTCCCATGCACGGCGCAGCGAAGTAGGCCTCCAGGTGCTCCTGGTTGTTCCACATGAATGTGGCGACCCGCTGCCCGCCGTCCACGCCGAGGTGGCGCAACCCATGGGACAGACGTGCGATGCGCGCACCGAGCTCGCCGAAGCTGATTTCGCGGTAGCCGTCGGGTGTCGCCGTCACTACCTTCCGTTCGGACTTCCAGCTGACGCCGTGCCGCAGTATCCCCGTGATGGTCAGCGGAAAGTCCTGCATCGTGCTGTGCATGTTCACCCCCAGAGTTGCTGGGGCCCATACTCGTCGTTCCAGCAGGCGATCGGCGGTAAACCGCCAAAGAGGCGGTTGGCGCTAGCATCCACTCGTGGGCCACCCCAGCTATCGACCGCCCAAACCGCCGGTGTCCGGTGGCGACCTTGCGATTTCCATCGCCGCACTGATCATCACCGTGCTGCTCGGCGCGGTGGCAGCGGTGTTCGGGCTGTTTTCGCTTGCCTTCCTGGACCATTGCCCGCCGGAGACCTGCAGCGTGGATGGAGCGGTTACCGCGGTCGGGACGGCGTTGCTCATCGCGTTCGCTGTGGGGGTCGTGGGTTTGGTGGCGACGGTGATCCAGCTTTTTCGGCGCAAGCGCGGATGGCCGTTCGCCGTGGCAACCCTCGTGCTCTGCACGCTTGCGGTGTTCCTGGGCGGCGTCGGCTACGCGATGGCCGTCGGCGCGTAGCGCTCGGTTTGAAACCGGCCCTCGGCCGCACGACTTGGCCTACCGTTGCAAGCGTGGAGACACACCATTCGAAAGCTCCCGAGCTGGTGCCGGTTGAGGCACTTCGATCGGGGGACCCGATCACCGACGTCAATGGTGGCGGTCAGCATTACATCGTTCTGGAGTCCAAAATCCTCGGCGAAGGCTGCGTGGTTTTGGAGCTGGAGTCCAAGGCCAATGATCAGATTCGGGTGATCGAGGCGTCCTTCCCCAGCGGCTATGAAATGGGCAGGTCACCGCGTCGCATTTTATGACGCGTCTCAGCCGACCCGTTCCTCCAAAGCCACGGTCACGTCCTCGCCGGCGTTCCTGCCGATGAGACGGCGCAGGTCGGCCTTCACCGGCAGTTTGTGAGTGCCGTCGCCCAGCGCCATGAACGAACCCTCAAACGTGTGCCCGTCGATCGTGCCGCGGACCTTGACCAAGCCGCGGGTACCGAAGTAAGCGGTCGAATCGGGCATCACCACGTAGGTCCATCCGCCCTTGGCGCCGCTCTTCTGCAGCTTCGCCGTGAACTGCCGGTCGAGGGGCTGCGGGTACCTGGTCATGATCAGTCCTTCCGTGTCGTCAACGTCTCTTTACTTGTGACGACTGAGCGGCATTCCGATCGACATCCTTCAAGAGGCGAGCAGACTGGCGATATGAACCTCATCCCGATTGGTGAGGCCGCTGCCCGCCTGGGTCTCAACACCTCCGCCCTGCGCTACTACGACGAGCGTGGCCTGGTCCCCGTGCAGAACCGCCAGGCGGGCCAGCGGCTCTATGGCCGTGACGAACTACGGCGACTGGCCTTCATCAAGATCGCCCACCGTCTTCGCATACCGCTGGAGACGGCCGCCGCGGTGCTCGACGCATCAGACCAAGAATGGCGCGAGACCGTCCGCGACCAAATCGCTGCGCTTGATGACCTGATCAAGCAGGCCCAGGCAGCGCAAACCTTCCTGAGCCACGCAATGAATTGTCCGCACACCCATCCCACGCGCGACTGCCCGACCATGACGGCCGCCCTCGACGAGCTTGTCGATGGCGCGACGTCGATGGAGCAACTTCGAGAGCGATATGGCTGACCCACCGAAGCTGGTGTGGGACAAGGGCCTTGCCTGACGGATGCGTCGGCAGTTCCTCGATCGTCCCGACGGCGCCGCCACCGTGGCCGTCGTGTCGCGGCTGTGCGGGGTGCAGGCCCAGGTCGCGTCGTCGGCCGAACTTGCCGTCGCCGCGCGCCAGCCAAACCCGCGCAAGGGCGACGTCGCGAAGAATCTCGCGAGCCGCAAGCTCATCAAGACGTGGGCGATGCGCGGCACCTTGCATGTGCTGCCCGCGACCGAAGCCGCCGCATACCTGTCGCTGCTCGCCGCCAGCCGGTTCTGGGAAAAGGGCTCGTGGCAGCGCACTTTCGCAACCGCAAAGCAAATCGAGCGGATCGGCCAGGCCGCCTGCACGGCGCTCGAAGACGCGGTCCTCACCCGCGAACAGCTGACCGAGCAGATCATCAGCATCACCAAGGACGAGTCCATCAAAAAGCATCTTGCGTCGGGGTGGGGTGCAGTGCTCAAGCCGCTGGCGTGCCAGGGTCTGCTCATCAACGGGCCGAGCGAGGGCAATCGAGTGACGTTCACCCGGCCGGACACCTACCTGAAGAACTGGCGGGGCTTGCCCGATCCAAACACCGCCGCGCACACATCGAGTCGTTCACCGGCGCCAAGCTTTCGCTGCGGATCGCGCAGAGCTGACGCCGGCCGCCGCTCTTGCGCACGAGTTGCCGGACAACCCAAGGCGCTGAAG
>DATFCF010000856.1:0-11739 GCA_035253445.1 Mycobacterium sp. | reverse complement strand
GGACCCAAATGGTGGAGAAGATCGGCGGCCACAAGCTGCTCAACTTCGCCTCACATCTCGACGACAACACGATCGAGCAGGCGAAGGACACCGCATCGATGCCCTTTGTGCATCCGCACGTCGCGCTGATGCCCGATGCGCACAGCGGAAAGGGCTCTGCGGTCGGCACCGTCATCCCGACACTCGACGCCGTCATCCCCGCGGCCGTCGGCGTCGACATCGGGTGCGGCATGATCGCGGCCCGCACCGTCTACACCGAGTCCGACCTAGCCGGACGTGACCTCGCAACTCTGCGTCTGGCACTCGAGACGGCGATCCCGCTGTCGCCCGGCAACTACAACGCCGATACGAACCGGTATCCGTTCACGAAGGCACGCATCGAGCTGCTCGAACAGCTTGCGGAACAGAACGCGGTCGAGCTCAGCCATTCACCCACGTGGCGTGTGCAGCTCGGCTCCCTCGGCGGTGGCAACCACTTCATCGAGCTGTGCATCGACGAGCAGCAACGGGTCTGGATGTTCCTGCACTCGGGCTCGCGTGGCGTCGGCAACAAGATCGCCACCAAACACATCAAGGTCGCCCAGCGACTGATGAAGCAGTGGTGGTGGACCGACCGGCTGCCCAACGCGGACCTGGCGTTCCTGCCGGAGGGCACCAAGGAGTTCGCGACGTACCTCAGGGAATTGACCTGGGCGCAGCGCTTCGCCCTGGAAAACCGCGCCGAAATGATGGATCGCTTCCGTTGCGCTCTGTCCGAATGGATGGGTGTCGACCCGAGCACCGCCGCCGAATTGGAGGCGGAAAGGGTGAATTGCCATCACAATTACACCACCAAGGAGCGGCACGGCGGGCGCGACGTATGGCTGACACGTAAGGGCGCGGTCGACGCGCACGAAGGCGTCCGCGCGGTGATCCCCGGCTCAATGGGCACCCGCTCCTACATCGTGCGCGGCAAGGGGAATCCCGCCGGACTCTGCTCCGCGCCGCACGGTGCGGGCCGCCGGTTCTCCCGTACCGAGGCGCGCAGGCGCTTCACCGCCGACGATCTCGCCGAGCGGATGCGCGGCATCGAGTACCGGCACGGAGAGGAGTGGATCGACGAGATTCCCGACGCGTACAAGGACATCGACCAGGTGATGGCAGACGCAGCCGATCTGGTCACAGTGGAGCACGTTCTGCGTCAGATCCTCAACGTGAAGGGCCAGTGACAGGCAACCAAACCCTTTCGCAGGTCCCAAGTGCGAACCCCGCCTCAACCCGGGTCAATCGCCCCCGCCCCCCTTCTTCGGACCCTTGCCGTTCTCGCCGCGCTTCTTCGGCTGAGGTGGTTCCTCGACCAGAACCGGCGTCGTCGGCGGCGGCGGTGGCAAGACCGAGGTGGTCGGCGGCGGGGTAACCGAGGTGCTGGTGCTGGCCGGCTCCGGTGCGGGCGCTCGCGACGCCGTGTCCGCGATGAACGCCGCGGCTGCGATCACCACCGCGACCAGAGCGGCCGCCACCGCCAGCATCAGCCGCACTCGGCTCCGACGTACCTGCGGCGGCACCAGCATGGTCGCGGGGTCCGGCAGTGGCGAGGCCAGCACCCGGGTCGGCGGACGCACCGAAGGGACCGGATCGGCATGGCCCGCCAACGCTGCCCGCATCGAGGCCGCGCTGCCGAACCGCCACTGCGGCTCACGCGCCATCGCCCGCTCGATTGCCGCGGCCAGTCCCGGGTCCACATCGGGGCGCAGCACGGCCAGCGGCACCGGCCGTTCCTCCGCGATGGCGCGGGCCAATTCGGGCATGTTCTCCTGCGGGAACGGCCTGCGGCCGGTCAGGGCCTCATAGCCGACGGCACCAAGCGCATACAGGTCGTCGGCGACGGTCGCGGGCCTGCCTGCGATCCGGTCGGCACTGAGGTAGGCCATCGTGCCGACGATCTGTCCGGTCATCGTGTGCGGGGTTGCGGCGCTCTTCGCGATCCCGAAGTCGGCGAGCTTGGTATGGCCCGAGTCGGTGAACAAGACGTTGCCCGGTTTGATGTCGCGGTGCAGGATCCCGGCCGCGTGTGCAGCGGTCAGGGCCGACAGCAGGTCGTCGAGAATCGACCGCACCTGCGGCTGCGGCATCGGTCCGAGGTCGATGATGTCGGCCAGTGTGCGCACGGCCAACCGCTCCATGACGATGTAGGGCGTTCCGTCGTGATCACCGCTGTCGTGCACGGCGACGATGTTCGGGTGGTTGAGCCCAGCGGCCGCGCGCGCCTCGATCTCGAAGCGCAGGCGGTTGTCCGGTTGCATGCTGAACACCGGATACAGCAACTTGATCGCGACGGCCCGGTCCAGCCGGGTGTCCCAGCCGTCGCGAACCTCGGCCATCCCACCGCGGCCCAGAACCCCCCGCAGTTCATAGCGGCCGCCAAGAACCTCTGGCGCCTCCACTACTCCAAACTAGCCCGCCGACGGCGCACGCAAACCATTCCGACTACCTGGCCGGCACCGTCGGCACCGCCGTCGTGTTCGGCCAGCACCCCAGCGGGCTGATCCCTGCCTCGCGAGCGGCGTCCAGGCACTTGCTCACCAATACGTTCGGATCGTTGGACACCGACGCCGCGAGGATCTCGTTGGCCCGGGCCTCGGCCTCGGCGGTCTTGGCCCGCTGCTCGGCGATCCTGGTGTTGGCCTTCTCCACGTTCAAGGCATTGATGCGTTCCTGGGTGGCATCGTCGTAATTCACAAGCGGCACAATCACATTGATGATCTCGATCTGCCCACCGACCTTCGCGCGCAGCTTTTCGGCGACGTCGTCGCCGAGGGCCTGGACGTTGGCGCCGTCGGAGTTCTCCGGCGCCAGCGGGTCGAAATCGGCGAACACCTCGTTCAGCGCGGCCCGCAGCTCGCGCGTGACGAGGTTGTCGCGGACGTTCTCGAACTCGCGATAGTCGAGGAACAGCTCGTCAGCGGCCGCCGGTTGGATGCGCCAACGCACGCTGTTGTCGACGAACGCCGTCGAGTTGTTGCCCAGCCTCACCGTCGTGGCGTACTCACCGGTGTGGTTGTCGATCTGGATCGTGCCGTTCATCTCGGTCACCGACTGCCACGGCGCTTTCCAATGAAGGCCATTGGTGAGCGTCGCGCCAGGGCGCCCGAACGTCGTCACCACGCCGATGTTGCGCGTCGACACGATCGTCGTCGAACCCAGGATCAGAACGAAGATCGTCAACGCGCCCGCCACCACAGCGATCCGCATCGACCGCGTCTTGCTGGCAGGGGTCTTCGCAATCGCCCGTGCGAGCAACGCGAACACGGTGACAATCAGGAGCAGCATCGCTGCGAACACTTGCCAACCCACTTGGTTCATCCTTCTGTCAGAAAACACTCGGCCGATCGGACGGTGCGCCGATCCACGGCGGGAACGTTCTGCCGAATCGTACGATCAAGGGTGATGCTCGACCAGCAGGCTCGACGACCATTCTGGCGGCGGCACCCCGTGCTGACCGGCATCGCGCTGCTGTCGACGTATTGGTTGCTCTCGAATGGGTGGTACGAGGCGCTCGCCGTCGTCGCGATCATCGGACTGCTCATCATTGTGCGCCGCCGCAGGCGAGCGCTCGCACGCCGCGACGCCGGGCTGGCTGCACGCGCCGAATTCGAGCATCGGCTGAGCCTGGCCGGTGATCCCCGCGGGATGTTCGGGCGTTATCCGCCCGTTCAGCCGGGCTGGTTCCCGGATCCGCAAAACCGTTCTCGGATGCGCTATTTCGACGGTGCGCTATGGACGGGTCAGACCTTAGGGCAGTAGTGCATGGGGTTGTCGCGCTCGTCCAGTGGCGGCAGGTTGCGAGCAGGAGTGTGCACCAGCGGCGCGTCGGCGGGAATGCGCCCCGTTGCGCGATCCCAGCCGGCGCGTGCTCGTGGGTGCATCCTGGCTCGCTTGGGCAGCAGCGCGAACACCAGCCGCACCATATCGCCGAAGCGGCGATGCAGCCACTCGTCGCGCGCTGACCAGGTGTAGCCCATCAGCTCACGCACCGGCGAATCGTAGAGTCCAACGGTGAGCCAGACGAAGAACGGCGCCAACAACTTTCGCTGCAACGCCCACAGCCGGTTTGGAATCCACTGGGCGAAAGGCGGTTTGGGCAGCTCCGTCAGATCCAATACAGCGCGCGCCGCGAAGTTGTTCTCCAACTCGTTGCGGCACATGTGATCCCAGTAGACACCGAAGTCCTCCCAGGTTTTCGGCACCGACCGCATGCTCATCCCGTACATCGAATACCAGTGAACGTGCTCGTCGAACAGCTGGCGCTTCTCGTCCTCGGTGATCCCCCCGCAGAACCGCTCGGCGACGATCAGCGTGCCGACGAAGAAAGTTGCGTGCGCCCAGTAGAAGACGTCGGGGTTGAGCGCGTGGTACCGGCGGCCCTGCGCGTCGACGCCCTTGATGGTGACGTGGTAATCGCGGACCTCTGCGCCTGTTGTCGGCGCCCGGCCACCGTCGAACACCACGCCGCCGATCGGGTACAGCGACCGCAGCAGCCGCGGCCAGCGCTCGCGGAAGAAGGTCGAGTGCTCCTCAACGGCAGCGCCCAGCTGCGGATGCATGTTCTGCATCGAGCCGGCCCACGGCCCCTGCAGCATGCCGCGCCAGTCGCCGAAGTACTTCCACGTCAGCGAGCCCGGCCCGAGCGGCTGCGGCGGCGCTTCGTAGCCGCCGGGATCGACGGGACAGCCAGCTGCGGGTGAGTCGGATCGGTCCCCCTGCCCTGCGGGCGGGTGGGCCCCCAGCTTGCTAGGGGAGTGCCGCCAGGACACCGGGGGCACGTCAGACGTATCTTGAGTCACTGATGAACTTCCGGTCGACGCCAGAATACAATTCTGACTACGCGTGTTGTCACACGGCAGCTTAGGAGTGTTGTGGATTCCGGTCAACGACGGGGCCGCTGGTCTGGCGTTCCGCTGGAGGACCGCCAGGTTCTGCGCCGCGACGAGCTGATCACCGCAGGCACCACGCTGCTGGGCAGCGAGCGCGGGCCGTCGCTCACGGTGCGAGCAGTATGCCGCGCGGCGGGGCTGACCGAACGCTACTTCTACGAGAGTTTCGCCGATCGCGACGAGTTCGTCCGCGCCGTCTACGACGATGTCTGTGCCAGGGCGATGGCGACCCTGATGAGCACGGACACGCCCCGCGACGCCGTCGAGCGGTTCGTCGCGCTGATGGTCGACGATCCAACACGCGGACGGGTACTGCTCCTGGCCCCGGAAGTCGAACCGGTGCTCACCCGGTCCGGCGCCGAGTGGATGCCCAGCTTCATCGACCTGTTGCAGCGCAAGCTGACCCGCATCACCGAGCCCGCGACCCAGGCCATGGTGGCCACAGGTTTGATCGGCGCGCTGTCGGCGTTGTTCACCGCTTACCTCAATGGCCGCCTACCGGCGACCCGCGAGCAGTTCATCGACTACTGCGTCGAAATGCTGCTCAGCCGGGTGTCGAGCTACTGACTACTCGTCCGGCGTGCTGACCTCGGCCAGCTCTTGTTCCTCGGCTGCGGCGGCCTCGTCCGCGGCCGCCTTGGCTTCCCGGCCGGCCGGGCTCAGCAGCGACGCACCGGGATTGGTGGCCGTCGCGTACCCACCCGCGCAGTTCAGCGCAACCATGACTTCGCCCTGGGCCTTTTCGAAATAGACGTCGTCAGTCATCGGCCGCAGGTATGGCGCATCCCAGGCATTGGTGACGATGCACTCATCCTGGGGCAGTTTGTCGCCCGTCCGCACCGCCACGATCGCCGTGCTGCCTTCCTCCTCGATCGCCGAAACCGCATCGGAGTACGGCTGACCGATGACGTCCGGGGCGGCGGCGGCAACACCCGACCCGAACAGCGCAAGGGAAGACGACGCAACTACGAAGGCGCCGCCCGCAAAGATACTGAGATTTTTCATGTGCCCGTCCTTCCGGCCTGGTGTCTTCCACCAGACCGCGGGCGCATGCGGTGCCTATCCGGCCGTCACCGTCCGCGACCTGTCGCACAGCTCTACGAATGACCCCAAGGCTGCTTGGAAGTCTACTCGTCGGGCGTGCTGGCCTCCTCGAGCTCTTCTTGCTCGGCGGCTGCGGCTTCGTCGGCGGCTTCCTTGGCCTCCCGGCCGGCGGGGCTGGCCAACGAGGCTCCGGGATTGGTGGCCGACGCATACCCGCCCGCGCAGTTCAGCGACACGAGCATCTCGTCCTCGGCCCACTCGAACTCGTCGCCGGTGTCCCTGACGAACGGCGCGCTCCAAGCGGCGGTGACGATGCAATCGTCCTGTTCCAACTTGTCGCCGGTCCGCGTTGCGACGACAGGATCGACGCCCGCATCGTCCATTGCTTCCGATGCGTCGGCGTAGGTCTGACCCACGTAGTCGTCGGCGACTGCGGTTGCCGTTCCGAACAACGCCATCGCGGCCACCGCCGTCGCAGCGGCACCGACCCCGAGAATGTACTTCGTCACCAGTTGCCCGTCCTCCGTGTCTGGATGTGTTGCACGGAGCGTGCGTGCGCGAGATGAACGCACTCGATCAGCCGGGTAGCCGAAGGGTGAATTCCCTTCTGGGCGACGGCTATGCGTCGGGGGTGCTGACCTCTTCGAGCTCTTCCTGCTCAGCGGCCGCGGCTTCTTCTTCAGCGAGCTTCGACTCTCGGCCGGCAGGGCTGGCCACGGAGGCACCCGGGTTGGTCGCCGTCGCATGCCCGCCGTTGCAGTTCAGGTAGAACTGCACCTGACCGCTGTAGTGCGAGCCGTCATCGGCGTCAGCGAACGGCGCGGTCTGCGACCGCGTGACAATGCACTCGTCCTGTTCCAGCTTGTCGCCCACCCTTGCGGCCACCACCACGTCCTCACCGGCGTCACTGGCCGCCGACGAGGCATCGGCGTAGGTCTGGCCTGCGTAATCGTCCGCGGCGGCAACCCCGGCGCCGAACAGAGCCATGCAGGCCGAAGCGACGAAGGCCGGACCGGCCACCAGAACGATGTGCTTTTTCACGCGCGCGCGACCTCCGGGTGTCAGGAGCATGTCAGGAAAGTTAATGCGCGCAGTGTATTGGCAGACATGATCCCCCGCCACCGGAAGGGCGCCCGGTTGAACGGTGGAACGCGAGCGACGGTTACGCGCCGGGCGTGCTGACTTCTTCGAGCTCTTGTTGCTCGGCCGCCTCGGCCTCCTGCTGGGCGGCCTTGGCCTCGCGGCCTGCCGGGCTTGCTGCCGAGTTACCGGGTTTGCCCGCCGATGCCACATCGCCGTTGCAGTTCAGCGCGACCATCACCTCGCCGCTGGAGCTCTCGCCCTCGCGGATGAATGATGCATTCCAGGCGTTGGTCACGATGCAGTCGCCCTCGTCGGCTCCGCTTCCGACCCTGGTCGCGACCACTGCCGTGCCGCCTGCTTGCTGGATCGCGCTCTTGGCGTCGCTGTACGTGTCGCCAACGACGTCGGGCGCCGCGCCCGCAATCCCTGCACCGAACAGAGCGGCCGAGGCGCCCGTTGCTGCGGCGGCGCCGGTGAGAATGGTCAGCATCTTCACTGTGCCCGACCTCCGAGTCGTCTGTAGTGGTGCGGCAGGAAATCCGGCCGAACGAGCTTTGCCCGCCGGAATCGTACCGCGACAGAACGTGCCTCGTGAGACAGATGTGACACTCGGAGGGACGACTTGAATGTCACCGGGGTACACAGATATATTGAGTGCAACCAAGAGGTACAGATAACTGGGAGGGCCCATGGCGCAAGACCTGACCGACCTGCACCTACTCAAAGAACTTGAGCCGGTGGTGGAGGCGAATCTCAACCGGCATCTGCGGATGCGCAAGGACTGGAATCCGCACGACTACATCCCGTGGTCCGACGGCAAGAATTACTACGCCCTCGGCGGGCAGGACTGGGATCCCGAGCAGTCGAAGCTCTCCGAGGTCGCCCAGGTGGCGATGCTGCAGAACCTGCTGACCGAGGACAACCTGCCGTCCTACCACCGCGAGATCGCCATGAACTTCAGCATGGACGGCGCGTGGGGCCAGTGGGTCAACCGCTGGACCGCCGAGGAGAACCGCCACGGCATCGCGCTGCGCGACTACCTCGTCGTCACCCGTGCCATCGACCCTGTCGAACTCGAGCAGCTGCGTGTCGAGCAGGTCACCCGCGGCTTCAGCCCGGGCCAGAACCAGCAGGGCGACCTGTTTGCCGAGAGCCTTTTCGATTCGGTCATCTACGTGACGTTCCAGGAATTGGCCACGCGCGTGTCGCACCGCAACACCGGCAAGGCCTGCCACGAAACGGTCGCCGACCAACTGCTGCAACGGGTTTCGGCTGACGAGAACCTGCACATGATCTTCTACCGCGACGTCTCCGAGGCCGGGTTCGAAATCGCCCCGAATCAGGCGATGGCGTCGCTGCATCGGGTGCTGCGCAACTTCAAGATGCCCGGCTACACCGTTCCGGAATTCCGCCGCAAGGCCGTCATCATCGCGGTCGGCGGTGTCTACGATCCGCGTATCCACCTCGACGACGTCGTGATGCCGGTGCTCAAGAAGTGGCGCATCTTCGAGCGTGAGGACTTCACCGGCGAAGCCGCAAAGATGCGCGACGACCTCGGAGTGCTCGTCGAGGAGCTCACGGAGACCTGCGAGAAGTTCGAAGAAGCCAAGTTGCGCCGCCTCGAGCGCGAACGCAAGGTCGCCGAGAAGAAGGCGGCCAAGAACCTCTTGGTCTCGTCATCAGCGTCCTAACCGATACGACAGCACGGCAGCTGCGGATCGGCCCCATCGCGCTGCGAAGCCCCGTCGTGCTGGCCCCGATGGCCGGTGTGACCAACGTCGCATTCCGCACGTTGTGCCGCGAGCTGGAGCTGGCCAGGGCGGGGACGGTCAGCGGCCTGTACGTGTGCGAAATGGTGACCGCGCGGGCGCTCGCGGAACGGCACCCGGTCACCATGCACATGACGTCCTTCGCGCCGGACGAGTCGCCCCGGTCGCTGCAGCTCTACAGCGTGGACCCGCAGAACACCTATGCCGCGGCGAAGATGATCGCCGACGAGAATCTGGCCGACCACATCGACATGAACTTCGGTTGCCCGGTTCCGAAGGTGACCCGGCGCGGCGGCGGTGCGGCATTGCCCTTCAAGCGCCGGCTGTTCGGCCAGATCATCAGGGCAGCTGTCGCTGCGACGGAAAACACCAGCATTCCCGTCACGGTCAAATTCCGGATCGGCATCGACGACGACCACCACACCCACCTGGACGCCGGACGGATCGCAGCCGAGGAGGGCGCGGCAGCCGTCGCGCTGCATGCGCGCACCGCGGCGCAGCGCTACTCCGGAACCGCGGACTGGGAGCAGATCGGCCAGCTCAAACAGCACGTCAGCGGCATACCGGTGCTCGGCAACGGCGATATCTTCGACGCCGATGACGCACTGGCCATGATGGCGGCTACCGGCTGCGATGGCGTGGTCATCGGCCGCGGCTGCCTGGGCCGGCCGTGGTTGTTCGCCGAACTTTCGGCGGCCTTTGCCGGCACGACGGCCGCTACGCCGCCCACGCTGGGTGAAGTGGCCACGATCATCCGCAGGCACGGCGAGCTGCTTACCGCCCACTTCGGCGAGGACAAAGGCATGCGTGACATCCGCAAGCACATCGCGTGGTACCTGCACGGATTCCCCGCCGGCGCGGAGCTCCGCCGGGCGTTAGCCCTGGTCAAGACGCTGCCTGAGCTGGACACACTGCTGGGTCAGCTCGATGCCGAGGTGCCTTTTCCCGCCGCCGCGGCTGGTCCGCGCGGGCGTCAGGGGTCACCCGCGTCGGTCGCGCTGCCCGACGGCTGGCTGGCCGATCCCGACGATTGCACCGTGCCCGCGGGCGGCGACGTTATGCATTCTGGGGGCTAACCGAGACGATCTCGACATCACCTCTCTCAGGATGCCTCAGTACGATATGAGTCTTGTCGTATCGGCTCCGGTGGCGGAGCCCGCAGAGTGCTGCTAGAGACATAGGCACCGCATACGCCCACGCGCACCGACGCGCACCGCTTTGAGAGTCGGAGGCTGGTAGGAACATGAGTGACGGCGATAGCGCCACTCCTGGCCCTCCCTATCCTTCTGGTCCTTCTGGACCGTCCGATCGCGGCGACGACAACCAATGGCTTACCCGAACGCCGCGCCCGTCACCAGGCGCCGCGCCGTGGGAGCGCAGCGCGGCTCCTGAATCCGAGGACAGCGAGGCGAGCAAGCCGACCGGCAACCACACCGACGGGGTCACGGTCGCCGACCTGATCGCCAAGGTCCACGGCGACGCCAGCGTTCCCAAGGAGCTGAAGCGCCGCCGCGTCGATCCTGAACCCGCCCCTGCGCCTCCCGCACCGCCTCCCGCACCACCGACCGAGATCATCGAGGCGGTCCGCGAGCCCACCGTCCCCGAACCGTTCGAGCCGGCCTATGCCGAGCCCGAGAACCAGGACACCGAAGTCATCCCGATCGTGTCGGAGTCGTCCTCCGACATACCGGACCTTGCGCGGCTGCGTCGCGCCGGTCGGGTGCCGCCGTCGCGGGTCGGCTCTGGACGCAGTGCGACACAACCCGAACCACACCGTGGGCGACGCAGGACGCTGGTGGCCGGTCGTGCGATCGCCGCCGTGATCGCCGTGCTGGCGCTGGCTCTCACCGGCGGCGCGTGGCAGTGGCAGTCGTCGAAAAACAACATGCTCAACAGAGTTTCGGCGCTGGACCAGGATTCGCGCGACATCGTGGATCCCAACGCGCAGTTCGGCGACGAAAACTTCCTGATCGTCGGCGTCGACAGCCGGGCAGGCGCGAACCTGGACATGGGCGCAGGCACGCCCGAGGATGCCGGCGGCGCAAGGTCCGACACGGTGATGCTGGTGAACATCCCCGCCAACCGCGAACGCGTAGTGGCCGTATCATTTCCGCGAGATCTGGCCATCGAGCCGAGGCAGTGCGAACCGTGGAATCCGGACACCGGCGAATACGGCCCCATCACCGACCCGGAGTCGCCGATGTACGGCGCCGACGAGGTATACACAGAAACGAAGCTGAACTCCGCCTATGCGGTCGGCGGACCCAAGTGCCTGGTGAAGGTGATCCAGAAGCTGTCGGGCTTGTCCGTAAACCGTTTCATGGCAGTCGATTTCGCCGGCTTCTCCAAGATGGTCGATGCGCTCGGCGGCGTCGAAGTATGCAGCACCACGCCGCTGGAGGACTACGAACTCGGCACGGTGCTACCCAACGCCGGCCGCCAGATGGTCGACGGGCACACCGCATTGCAGTATGTGCGCGCCCGCCAGGTCACCACGGAGACCAACGGCGACTACGGCCGAATCAAGCGGCAGCAGCTGTTCTTGTCGTCCCTTTTGCGGTCGTTGATCTCCAAGGAAGTGTTCTTCTCGCTGTCCAAGCTCAACAACGTCGTCAACATGTTCATCAACGACAGCTACGTCGACAACATGGACACCAAGGACCTCGTCACCCTTGGCCAGTCAATTCAAGGCATCGCGGCGGGCCGCATCACCTTCTTGACCGTACCCACGACGGGATACATGGACGATTACGGCAACGAGCACTTGCGTGAGGAGGACAACCGCGCGATCTTCGACGCGATCATCAACGACGATCCGTTGCCCGAGGAGAAGAACGCCGATAACACCCCGGTGCCAGGCACACCCGAAAGCCAGACCCAGACGCCGAGCCAGGACTCCGCAACCCCGACCGAACTCGTCGACACGATCA
>DATFCF010000855.1:0-27777 GCA_035253445.1 Mycobacterium sp. | reverse complement strand
CAAGCTTGTCGGATGGCCAATGTTGCTCGCGCCGTTCTGATCGCCTCGCTGTTGGCGACGACGGGGTTGACCACAGTCCTGGGCGTCACGGACCCAACCGCACCGCTGTTCTACCCGACGTGGTTTCTCGTCTGGAATCTGTTCCTCGCGTGGATGCCGGTCTTCTTCGCCGCCGGCTTCGCCGCGGTGCGCGGACGTGCATGGCTGGTGCCATTGGGCCTGGGCTGGCTGGCGTTCCTTCCGAATTCGCCGTACCTGGTGACCGATCTCGTGCACCTCGGTGAAGGCGTCGAACTGTGGCGTCACGTCTTGCAGTACGGCTTCGCGGCCTGGACAGGCATCATGCTCGGGGTGGTGTCGATGCGCCTGGTCCATGACCGCGCCGAGCGGGAATTCGGTGTGATTTTCGGGTGGACGGCGGTGATGGTCTCGGTCGGACTATGCGCGATCGGCGTCGTCATCGGGCGGTTTCAGCGCTGGAACTCTTGGGATTTGGTGACGCGGCCCGAAGCGGTGATGGCGACGACGTTCGAGTGGGTGCGTTCTCCGTTCGCCTACGTCCAGTCGACCGGGGTGGCACTGGCGGTCGCGGCGTTCTTCGGGCTGGCGTACCTGACCGTCTGGTCTCTTCAGGAGTTGAGATACGTCACCACCGCGAGTACGCGACGGTGATGCGCCTGCGACGGCGGCAGGTCGAGCTTGGTGAAGATGGCCGAGACGTGCTTCTCGACGGCCCGTTCGGTTATCGAAAGGTGCTGCGCCAGACCGTTGTTGGAATGACCCTCGGCCATCAACGCCAGTACCTCGCGTTCGCGAGGTGTGAGCCGATCCAGTGTCGACAATGTGCGTCGGTTGCCGATCAGTTGACGCACCACCTCCGGGTCCAACGCGGTGCCGCCCGCCGCGACTCGTCGCACCGCGCCGTCGAACTCGGCGATATCGGTCACCCGGTCCTTGAGCAGATAGCCGACGCCCTCGGGACGACCGGCCAACAGTTCGGTGGCATAGCGGGTCTCGACCCATTGCGAGAACACCAGCACGCCGATGTCGGGGCGTGACCGGCGCAACGACACCGCGGCCACCAAGCCTTCGTCGGTGAACGTCGGGGGCATCCGGATGTCGACGACGGCGACGTCGGGATTGGATTCGCCGACCACGTCAAGCAACTCGTCGGCGGTGCCGACTTTGGCCACCACCTCGTGGCCTCGCTCGACGAGCAGCTGAGCCAGGCCGTCACGCAGGATGGCGCTGTCCTCGGCGATGACGAGCCTGGTCACTGCTCCTCTCCCGGCGGCACGACGACGGTGACGACGGTCGGACCACCGTCGGGACTGTGGACCTCCAGTCGACCGTCGAGCATGGCCAGCCGGTCGCGCAGCCCGGTCAACCCCGACCCGTTACCGATCCGCACACCACCGGAGCCGTTGTCCTGCACGGTGATTCGCATTTCATGGGTATCGCTGTGGAGCGCCACGGCGGCCTGACTGGCGCCCGAATGGCGCGACACGTTGGCCAGCAGTTCGGCCACGCAGAAGTACGCCATGGTCTCCACCCCGATCGACGGCCGCGCCTGCAGGTCGACGGTCACGTCGACCGGGATCGGGTTGCGGGCTGCCAGCGTCTGCATCGCCGGGCCCAGACCGAGATCCAATGCGGGCGGGCGGATTCCGCGAACCAGATCACGTAGCTCCGTCAGCGTGTCCTTGGTGTTCGCCAAGGCGTCGGTGACAAGTTCGCGTGCCCGTCCCACATCGGACGACGCGAGCTGCTCGTCGGCGCGCGCCAGTGCCATCGCCACGGTGATCAGCCTCGCCTGGGTACCGTCGTGCAGGTCGCGTTCGACACGTTGCAGCGTGGCCGCAGCGTCGTCGACGACTCCGGCGCGGGCCCGCTCCAACTGCACCACCCGAAGTTCACGCTCGGTCGGGCCGAGCAGAGTTCGGGCCAGCCACACCTGCGCCCGGCTGAGACCGAGCATCACCCAGCCCAGCAGATAGAGCGCCGCCACACCCGCCAGCGCAAGCAGCAGGTACGCCCACAGCGAATCGATCGGCTCGTCGATCGTGACGAACGGCTCATCTAACGCCAGCCACACCACGGGCGAAACCACCAGGATCGCCGACACCCCTATGCCGACGATCACGACGTAACCGATCGGCGTCATGAGCACCGAGTGCAGCGCGAGAAATCCCAGGCTGCGCCACCCCACCCCGTCAGTGAGGGCGGCCACCAGGGTGTGCAAGGGGCCCGACTGCCTGGCGAATGGCGGCGGGGGGTCGATCGCCACACCCGTCAGTCGGGCAAGCGACCGGTACAACCGGTTCCACGCCCGCCCGCTCATCACCACCAACGCCAACAGCGGAATGCCGACGAGGGTGACGATCAGCAGTCCTGATGCGAGTCCGGCGCCGAAGAGGAACGCGACGCCGACGACCGCGAGCACGCTGATGAGTAGGAAGTACAGATAGGTGCGCCACGCCGGCTTACGCAGCGGCGTGAGCAGGGTCTGGGTCCAGTCGACTTGAATGGGAACGACGGTCGTAGTCACGCAAATCATGGTGACCCTCGTCGGCCCTCGCGATCGATCGTGGTGCCTGGCGGATATCAGGTGTGGCTAGCCGCACCCCTCCTGCACAAAAGGGCGGGTTCGGGAAGGCACTTGAGGGCGTCTCATTAGTCACGCGCCGCTGGCTTTTCACCTCTACCGCCAGCTCTTCGGATCAGCCATTCCCGAACCCGTCGTGCGATCGATGCTACGCCCGCTATACAGCCCGCGCCAGAGGCAATTTGGGCAATGTCAGGCCTCAGGAGTCCTTGCTCCGCAGCAGCGCACGCGTGCGGGCGCGCACCTCCGGGGACTGGTCGAAGACGACGGCGGCGAACTCGTCGACACCTGATGCGCTCAGCTCGTCGAGGCGTTCGGAGACGGTCTGCTCGTCGCCGATGATGGCGGCGTCCTCCGGCCCGGCGTAGCCCTCCCGGTCCAACATCGCGCGGTATGACGGCAGCTGCCCGTAGATCGCGAACCCTTCGGCGGCCCGGGCCCTGGCACCGGCGACGTCGTCGGTGACGCTCACGGGCAGCGAAGCGGCCACGCGCACCGCGGACTCGGGTCGGCCGGCTTCAGCGGCCGCCTCCCGCAGCGTGCGACCGACATGCTCGGCCAATGTCTTGGGTCCGGTCATCCACGTCAGCGTCCCGGCGGTGCGCCTGCCGGCAAGCCGCAGCATCTGCGGGCCCAGCGCGGCGATGTACACGTCCGGCACCGGCGCGCCGGAAATCTGCAGCGAGCCGCGCGTCGTCCAGAACTCGCCTTCGGCCTCGGCGGGCTGCCCGGCCAGCAGCGGCAGCAGCCCGTCGAGATACTCGCGCATCTGGCGGACCGGTTTGTCCCAGGAGACGCCCCACATCTGTTCGGTCACCATGCGATGGCTCATGCCGATGCCGAGGGTGAATCTGCCACCACTGATCGCGTTGAGGGTCAGGGCACGTTGTGCCAGCTGGGTTGGATGCTGAACCTGGATCGGGATCACGCCCGAGCCCACCTCGATCGTGTCGACCTCGCGCAGGACCGCGGCGAGCATCGTCGTCAGGTCGGGGTCGTAGGGCAGCTGGGCCAGCCAGACACGGCGGAAGCCCTCGTCACGCAATTCGGCAAGATTCTGCACGAAGGCGTCGACCGGCGAGCGGCCGCTGGTTTCAGTGAGCAATCCGACGAGGCTGAGGCTTATCTGCATGCCCACTATCGAAGCACCCGAGGGCAGAAATTAAGAGCCCCGTGTTGACGTCGGGTCGGGGGGTCAGACGCCAACACGGAGCTATCCGGTGTATCGAACGCCCCCGTGTGGCCGTTACAGCTTCCGCGGATTTTCTTGATACGCCGCTGGAGTTGAATGTCGGCTCACGCCGCTGGAGTTGAATGTCGGCTCACGCCTCCATGATGGCGGCGACGCCCTGGCCGCCCGCGGCGCAGATCGAGATCAGGCCGCGGACCGGCTGAGAAGTCTCTCCGCCTTTTTCTTCTTTCCTCTGCTTGAGCTGCTTGGCCAGCTGCGCGACGATCCGCCCGCCGGTGGCGGCGAACGGGTGGCCGGCCGCGAGCGAGGAGCCGTTGACATTGAGATTCGACCGGTCGATGGACCCCAGCGCTGTGTCTAAGCCGAGCCGCTCCTTGCAGTACTCCTCGGACTCCCACGCCTGCAGATGCGCGAGCACCACGGACGCAAACGCCTCGTGGATCTCGTAGAAGTCGAAATCCTGAAGGCTCAATCCATTTCGGGCCAGCAGCCGCGGCACAGCGTACGTCGGCGCCATCAGCAGACCGTCCTTGCCGTTCACGTAGTCGACGGCCGCGGTCTCGCCGTCGACGAAGTAGGCCAGCGGCTCGATACCGTGGGCCGCGGCCCATTCTTGCGTCGCCAGCAGCCCCACCGACGCACCATCGGTCAGCGGCGTCGAGTTGCCAGCGGTCATGGTCGCGTCGCCGGCCTTGACCCCGAAGACCGGCATGAGGTTGGCCAGCTTCTCGGCGGACGAATCGGAGCGCAGGTTGTTGTCGCGGTACAGGCCGAGGAACGGCGTGACGAGGTCGTCGAAGAAACCGCGGTCGTAGGCGGCGGCCATGTTGCGGTGGCTGGCCGCGGCGAGCTCGTCCTGGTCGGTGCGCTTGATGCCCATCGCCTTGGCGGTGACTGCCGCGTGCTCACCCATCGACATGCCGGTGCGTGGCTCACTGTTCACCGGGATCTCCACCCCCAGCGATGCGGGCAGCTTGCCCACCAGCCGGAGACGGTCGACGTTGGACTTCGAGCGCCGCAGTCCCAGCAGGACCCGGCGGAAGTCGTTGCCGAATGCGATCGGCGCATCGGAGGCGGTGTCCACCCCGCCTGCCGCAGCCACGTCATAGCGGCCCGCGGCAATCCCGTCGGCCGCGGCGATGGTGGCCTGCAGCCCGGTCCCGCACGCCTGCTGGATATCGAACGCCGGGGTGTACGACGACAGCGAGCTGCCCAGCACACATTCGCGCATCAGGTTGAAATCGCGGCTGTGCTTGAGCACCGCGCCGCCGATCACCGCACCGAGCTTCTCGCCGGACAGATTGAAGCGGTCGACCAGACCGCCCAGAGCCGCGGTGAACATGTCCTGGTTGGAAGCGTTGGCGTAGGCGCCATCGGACCGCGCAAAAGGAATTCTGTTGCCACCGAGGACGGCGACCCGTCGGCGGGTATCACTAGCCATGAGCCCATAGTACCCACCCTTCTTACTCTGGAGTAAGTTCGTCTTATGGCTACCGATCTGTACTCACAAATCGTCCACTCGGCGCCCGGATCGTTCCTCGCCAAGCAGCTCGGCATCCCGCAGCCCGAGACGCTGCGCCGCTACCTGCCCGGCGACCCGCCGCTGGCCGGCACGCTGCTGATCGGCGGCGAGGGCCGGGTCGTCGAGCCGCTGCGCGCCGCCCTGGCCGAGGACTACGACGTGGTGTCGAACAACCTCGGAGGCCGCTGGGCGGACTCGTTCGGCGGTCTGGTGTTCGACGCCACCGGCATCACCGAGCCGACGGGCCTCAAGGCGCTGTACAAGTTCTTCACCCCGCTGCTGCGCAACCTCGGGCCATCCGGCCGGATCGTCGTCATCGGAACGACGCCCGAGGAAGCCGGCGGCGCGCACGAGCGGATCGTGCAGCGCGCTCTGGAGGGGTTCACCCGGTCGTTGGCCAAGGAGATGCGCCGCGGCGCCACGGTGAACCTGGTGTATTTGTCGCCCGACGCCAAGCCCGCCGCCACCGGGCTGGAGTCGACGCTGCGGTTCATCCTGTCCGGCAAGTCGGCCTACGTCGACGGTCAGGTGTTCCGCATCGGTGCGGCCGACTCGGCGCCGCCGAAGGATTGGGACAGGCCGCTCGACGGCAAGGTGGCCGTGGTCACCGGCGCGGCCCGCGGCATCGGCGCGACGATCGCCGAGGTGTTCGCGCGTGACGGGGCGAAGGTGGTGTGCGTCGACGTCCAGGGTGCAGCCGAAGCGCTGGGCGTGACCGCGTCGAAGGTCGGCGGGACCGCGCTGACACTCGACGTGACCGCGGACGATGCCGTTGACAAGATCACCGAGCACTTGCGCGAAAACTACGGCGGACGAGCCGACATCCTGGTCAACAACGCCGGCATCACCCGCGACAAGCTGCTGGCCAACATGGACGAGGCCCGCTGGGATTCCGTGCTCGCCGTCAATTTGCTTGCACCACTTCGGCTTAGCGAGGGCTTGGTCGACAACGGGTCGCTTGGCGATGGCGGCCGCATCATCGGGCTGTCGTCGATGGCGGGGATCGCGGGCAACCGCGGACAGACCAACTACGCGACCACCAAGGCAGGCATGATCGGGCTGACCGATGCGCTGGCGCCGGCGCTGGCGGGAAAGGACATCACGATCAACGCCGTGGCGCCGGGCTTTATCGAGACGAAGATGACCGAGGCGATCCCACTGGCCACTCGCGAGGTGGGTCGTCGGCTCAACTCGCTGTACCAGGGCGGGCAGCCGGTCGACGTCGCAGAGACCATCGCCTACTTCGCCAGCCCGGCGTCGAACGCCGTCACCGGCAACACCATCCGGGTCTGCGGCCAGGCCATGCTGGGGGCGTGAGCGCCGTGACCCAACCCAGTGGGCTTCGGAATCTGTTGCGCGCAGCGGCCGGTGCGCTGCCGTTCGTGCCGCGCGGTGACACGCTGCCCGAGCGCACGCTGACGGTCGAGGACCTGAGCATCGCTGGGGCCAACGTTGCGGAGTACGCGGCCGTCACCGGCTTGCGGTTCGGCGACGCGGTGCCGCTGACCTATCCGTTCGCGTTGACGTTCCCGTCCGTGATGTCGTTGGTCACCGGATTCGACTTCCCTTTCGCCGCAATGGGTTCGGTGCACATCGAGAACCACATCGAGCAATACCGGCCGATCCTGGTGACCGATACCGTCCGCGTGCAGGTGCACGCGGAGAACCTGCGCGAGCATCGGCGGGGGCTGCTTGTCGACATCGTCACCGACATCAACGTCGGCAACGAGACGGCCTGGCATCAGGTGACGACGTTTCTGCACCAGCAGAAGACCAGCTTGTCCGACGAACCGAAGCCACCGCCGCAGAAGCAGCCGAAACTGGGGCCGCCGAACGCCGTACTGCGCATCACGCCGGGGCAGATCCGGCACTACGCCTCGGTCAGCGGGGATCACAACCCGATCCACACCAACCCGATCGCGGCCAAGCTGTTCGGTTTCCCGACCGTCATCGCTCACGGGATGTTCACGGCCGCAGCGGTTTTGGCGAACATCGAGGGACAGATTCCCGACGCGGTGAAGTACTCGGTGCGCTTTGCCAAGCCCGTGGCGCTGCCTGCCCGCGCGGGGCTCTACGTCGACCGAGGCTCCGACGGGTGGGAGCTCACGCTTCGCAATCTGACGAAGGGCGACCCGCACCTCAAGGGGACCGTGACCGCGCTCTGAGTATTTCGCGGGTCGAAAGCCTAAGGCCGAGTAGTAGGTTGGCCCAGGCGTCGAACATGTGTTCTAATAGACTTCAAGGCCAGCCCGCTCACCGCGGGCGATGTTCAGAAGGAGATCGCCGCAACGATGACTGTAGACACTCTGGTACGAGAAGCGCCGTCCACCGACTCCGACACTCCCGACGTCTTGGTTCCCCCTGTCGAGACCGGCTCGGCCGAGAGTACGCCGGCCCCCGCCGATGCCGCTCCTGCCGAGGTGAAGCCGCAGAAGGTTCAGGCCAAGAAGGCGGCCGGCAAGAAGACCAAGACTCTCGAGCTGACCCTCACTGTCACCGGTACCGCCGACGGCGAATGGCGCGCCGAGCTCAAGCAGGGCACCAGCTACCTGGCCCGCAACCTCACGGTCGCGGCCGCCGCCGTCTCCCGCGCGGCCAAGGAACTGCACGAGGACCTCTCCACCCCGATCGACAAGGTCATCGAAGAGGCTCGCTGCCAGCAGGCCGCCAAGGTCGCCGCCCTCGAAGCCGAACTCGAAGCCGCCCGCAAGGCCCTCGCCGACCTGGACTGAGATCGATGTTGTCACAGCGGCCCCATGTGTAACGGCTCCAGGGGACCATGGTGGTCGGGATTGTGATATCGCATGCGCTATCACATTTGGAAAGGCATCGTGTCTGCCATCGCGATGCTGATGTGGCGGGTGTGACGCCAGCGCCGACCCCGACGGGACAGCCTGGACTTCAATCGGCAACTACTGCAAGTGAATTGCCGACTCACGACACTAGCCGGTGGCCGCGGCAGGCGTGTCCTTGTCGTTCCCCGAATCGCTTCGCTCCTGCCCGCCGGCGTCGCTCGGCTTGCCTTTCAGCCCGCGCCAGAACAGGTTGATCATCAGCTCGGCGGCCTCGTCGACGTCGGCGTCGCCGGTGCTCACCCGGCTGGCCACCGCCTCGCCCGCTCCGACCAGCGCGACCGCCATCATGTCGAAGTCGGTGTCGGGCCCGGGGTTACGCGTACCCGACCGCAGCAGCCTGCCGACAAGGTCGATGATTCGCTCGCGCCCTTCGCGCACCGTATGGGCGAACGCCTGCGAGCTGGTGGCCTGGTTGTAGAGCACCATCCACGACGCCCGGTTGGCGTCGATATAGGTCAGGAACGCCAGAACCGCGTTGCGCAGCAAGTCTTTTGGGTTCTGGGTGAAGTCGATCTTCTTGCGCACGTCTTCGACGAACCGGGACAGCTCACGGTCCAGGCACGCGGCGAACAGCTCCTCCTTGGAGCCGTAGTACAGGTACAGCATCGGTTTGGAGATCTGAGCCTCTGCGGCGATGGCGTCCATCGAGGTCTCGTGATAGCCGTTGACCGAGAAGATTTGCACGGCGGCGTCAAGCATTTGCTGCTCACGCACCGCGCGCGGCAACCGCTTCGTTCCACCTGCCATTAATCAATGGTAAGCAACAGGTGACGAATCAGCCGCCACACTTGGGATTCGGGCCCTTCACCGCGGCCATTCGCAGCACCGATGCGTCCACCCCGGACATCGTCAGCTCACCGGCCGCCAATGCCTTCTCCAGCCGGTCCAGCACCGCAGGCACCTCCCCGGTGGTCACCCACAGCGCCGTGTCGGCGCCCGCCTGCAGGCCCCGCAGCGCGGCCTCGGCGACACCGAAACTGTCGCTGATGGCCCGCATGCTGGACAGATCGTCGGTGAACACCGGTCCGTTGAACCCCGGGCCGCCGTAGTCGCCCGACCGCAGCAGCGCATAGGCCGCGGGGCTCAGGCTCGCCGGATCGCTACCGGTCAGGCCCGGCACCTGCATGTGCCCAACCATGACACCGACCGGCGCCTGCGTGGTGAGCGTCCGGTACGGGATGAGGTCGTTGTTCTGCAGATCCGCGATCGGCGGGGTGACGACGCTGCCGTCGTGCGAGTCGCCCGAACCGTGGCCGTGGCCGGGGAAGTGCTTGAGCACTGGCAGCACGCCCGCATCGCGTAACCCTCGGGCATATGCGCCCGCGTAGTCGGTGACGATGGTCGGATCGGCGCCAAACGACCGGTCGCCGATCACGGTGTCGTCGGCGTCGCTCGTCACGTCGACGACGGGGGCGAAGTCCACGGTGATGCCAAGGCCCCTCATCGCCTGCCCACGCTGCAATGCGATGCCGTACACCTCTTCGGGCGTGTGAGTCTGGGCCAGCACCCGCGGCGACGGCTGGCTACCGATCAGCCCGGCCAGCCGCGACACCCGGCCGCCCTCCTCGTCCACACTGACCGCCACCGGCAGCGGACCCGCGGACGCGGCGATGCCGGCGAGCGATCCGTCGGACAGCATCGACAGGTCGGTCCAGCTGCCGACCATGATTCCGCCGACGTGATGGGTGTCGACGACGGCGCGTGCATCGGCCGCACCGGTCACCCCGACCATCAGCAACTGCGCGAGCTTGTCGCGGGTGCTCATGCTCGCCAGCAATGCCTGCCCCTGCCCGCACGCCGGCGCGCCGGGAGCCGCAGGTGGCGGGGCGTCCACGGGAGCCTGAGGCGCGGCGGTCGCGGCCATGGTGGGCGACGGGACCGGAGGCGGGGCGGCTGGTTGTTCGGCGGGCGAGCAGGCCAGCAAGAGCCCGGACAGCGCCGCAAGCGTGAATAGGGCACGGGGCATGGGCCCCGACACTACTGGCAGTTGTAGGTGTTCTCGATACCCCGCTCGTCGAGCCAGGCCCGCTCACCGCGCGACATGACGTCGTCGACGTGCTCGCACACCAGGTCAATGACGTCGACGGCCGCGTCGGAATCGAACGCGCGCCGCAGTTTGTCGAACTGGTCGGGGGCGACGGCGATGGAGTACTCGTACCCGTCGAGGTGCTCGCGGTCGACTCCGGTGAACAGTAGCCGACCGCCGTCGTCATAGCCGACCCACACGCAACACGTGTGCGAACGCCAGAAAACGCGTTCATCTGCGGACATGGGCCGCATGCTACGTTGACCGCATGGATCGGTTCCTCGTGCCCGCTGCGGCCAGCATTGTGGTCGGTCTGCTGCTGGGCGCGGCCGCCATTTTCGGTGTGACGTTGATGGTGCAGCAGGACACCAAGCCTCCGCTGCAGGCGGGCGACCCGGCGTCATCCGTGCTCAACAGGGTCGAGTACGGCGACCGTACCTAACTTGGATTCGCCGCTACCGCGGCGGGCGTTGATCGCGCCGCTCTCGCGGCGCTGGCTGTGGGTGGTCGCTGCGGCGGCGCTCGTCCTGACCTTCGCCCAGTCCCCCGGACAGATCTCGCCCGACACCAAACTCGACCTCACCGCTAATCCACTGCGGTTTCTGGCCCGCGCGTTCAATCTCTGGAACAGCGAGTTGCCGTTCGGCCAGGCGCAGAATCAGGCCTACGGCTACCTCTTCCCGCACGGCACCTTCTTCCTGATCGGCGACGTGGTCGCGCTGCCGGACTGGGTGACCCAGCGGCTGTGGTGGGCGATGCTGCTCACCGTCGGGTTCTGGGGTCTGCTGCGCGTCGCCGAGGCCCTCAATGATGGCCGGGGCATCGGCAGCCCGACATCGCGCATCATCGCCGCGGTCGCGTTCGCGCTGTCCCCTCGAGTGCTGACCACGCTGGGGGCGATCTCCTCGGAGACGCTGCCGATGATGCTGGCGCCATGGGTGCTCTTGCCGGTCATCCTGGCGCTGCGCGGAGCCGCCCCGGCGGCGACATCCAACTCGAGCGAGGGTTCCGTGCGACTCCTGGCCGCACGTTCGGCGATGGCCATCGCACTGATGGGCGCCGTCAACGCGGTGGCCACGCTGACCGGCTGCCTGGCCGCGGTGATCTGGCTGGCCTGCCATCGGCCCAACCGGCTGTGGTGGCGCTTCACCGCGTGGTGGCTGGGGTGCACGGTGCTGGCCGTCGCGTGGTGGGTGATCGCGCTGCTACTGCTTGGCCGCATCAGCCCGCCGTTCCTCGACTTCATCGAGTCCTCCGGGGTCACCACACGATGGATGTCGCTGACCGAGATGTTGCGCGGCACCGACGTCTGGACGCCGTTCGTCGCGCCCAACGCGACCGCAGGAGCCTCGCTGGTGACCGGCTCGGTTGCGGTGCTGGCGACGACGCTGGTCGCGGCGGCCGGGCTGGCCGGCCTGGCGATGCGGTCCATGCCCGCGCGCGGCCGGCTCGTCACCATCTTGCTGATCGGCATCGTGCTGCTTGCCGCCGGCTACTCCGGCGGGTTGGGATCTCCTGTAGCCCAACAGGTTCAGGCGTTCCTGGACGCCGGCGGCACTCCGCTGCGCAATCTGCACAAGCTCGAACCACTGCTGCGGTTGCCGCTCGCGTTGGGACTGGCGCATCTGCTTGGCCGCATCCCGCTGCCGGGCAGTGTGCCGCGCCGGGTGTGGACTCACGCATTCGCGCATCCCGAACACGACAAGCGGGTGGCCGCGGGCGTCGTGGTGCTGGTAGCGCTCGCGGCGGCGACATCGCTGGCGTGGACCGGAAGACTCACTCCCCCTGGAGCTTTCACGGCTATCCCACAGTACTGGCACGACACCGCAGACTGGCTCGACGAACACAACACCGACGGACGGGTCCTCGTCGTACCCGGTGCGCCGTTCGCCACACAAGTCTGGGGTGCCAGCCACGACGAGCCGCTGCAGGTGCTCGGCAGCAGCGCGTGGGGAGTGCGCGACTCGATTCCGCTGACCCCGCCGCAGACCATCCGCGCGCTCGACTCCGTGCAACGACTCTTCGCGGCGGGCCGTCCGTCGGCTGGTCTCGCAGATACCCTTGCACGACAAGGCATTTCGTACGTCGTTGTGCGCAACGACCTCGACCCCGAGACGTCGCGATCGGCACGTCCACTTCTGGTACACCGGGCCATCGACGGGTCACCGGGGCTGTCGAAGGTGGCGCAGTTCGGTGAGCCGGTCGGCCCAGGAACGCTGGAGGGTTTCATCACCGACAGCGGGCTGCGGCCCCGCTTCCCGGGAGTGGAGATCTACCGGGTGGACACGGGCGCCAATCCGCCGTCGCCGTATCTGGTCGACACCGATGCGATGGCCCGCGTCGACGGCGGACCTGAAGCGCTGCTGCGGCTCGACGAACGCCGCAGGCTCCTGAGTCAGCCACCGCTTGGCCCGATGCTGCTGACGGCTGACGCCGAGCAAGCGGGCTTGCCGGTTCCGGTGGTGACCGTGACGGATACCCCGCTGGCCCGGGAGACCGACTACGGCCGCGTCGACGACCACTCCTCCGCGATCCGCTCATCCGACGATTCAAGACACACCTTCAACCGTGTGCTCGACTACCCCGCGGGCGGCGCCGACATGGTCTACGGGCAATGGACCGGCGGGCGGGTCTCGGTGTCGAGTTCGGCGTCGGACTCGACGGCACTGCCGAACGTCGCACCGGCGACCGGTCCGGCCGCGGCGATCGACGGCGACTCGTCGACGAGCTGGGTGTCGAATTCACTGCAGGCTGCCGTCGGCCAATGGCTGCAGGTGGATTTCGACCATCCGGTCACCAACGCCACCGTCACGATCACGCCGAGCGCGACAGCCGTCGGCGCACAGGTCCGACGACTCGAGGTGTCGACCGTCAACGGCTCCAGCAGGGTTCGGTTCGACGAGGCCGGAAAGCCGTTGACCGTGGCGCTGCCCTACGGCGAGACACCGTGGGTGCGGATCACCGGCGTCTCGACCGACGACGGCTCGCCCGGCGTGCAGTTCGGCATCACCGACTTCACGATCACTCAGTACGACGCAAGCGGTTTCGCGCATCCTGTCAACCTCCGCCACACCGTGGTCGTACCCGGCCCGCCTGCGAATTCGACTGTCGCACAATGGGATCTCGGCTCGGAACTACTGGGCCGACCGGGCTGCGCGAAGAGCCCCAACGGTATCCGGTGCGCGGCCGCGATGGCGTTGTCGCCGGAGGAGCCGGTGAACCTGAGCCGCACGCTGACGGTGCCGGAGCCGATTGAAGTGACGCCGACGGTGTGGGTGCGGGCCCGCCAGGGCCCCAACCTGGCCGATCTGATCAGCGAACCCGACACCGCAAGAGCCACCGGTGATGCCGACCCGATCGACGTGCTCGGCTCGGCCTACGCCGGCGCCGACGGCGATCCGGCCACCGCGTGGACTGCCCCGCAGGGCGTCGTGCAGCACAGGACCGCGCCCACCCTCACGCTGAAACTTCCCGACCGCACCGAAGTCGCCGGCCTACGGGTGGCGCCGAGTTTGTCGGAGCTGCCCGCCCATCCGACGCTGGTGGCCGTCGACCTCGGCGACGGCCCGCAGGTGCGGGCGCTGTCCGGTGACGACGCACAAACCCTCGCACTCAACCCTCGCGTCACCGACACCGTCAAGGTGTCGATCCTGGACTGGAACAACGTCATCGACCGCACCGCGCTGGGCTTCGATCAGCTCAAGCCGCCCGGCCTGGCCGAGGTCATCGCTCTCGACCCGCGGGGTGCGCCCATCGCCGCAGCCGACGCAGCACGCAATCGTGAGCGGCCGATCAATCTGGCGTGCGGGCGCGGTCCGATCATCGGCGTCGCCGGCCAGTTCGTACAGACATCGGTGACGACGACCGTCGGCGCGCTGCTCGACGGCGGTCCGGTGGTTGCGAAGCCGTGCCGGGCGGAGCCCATCACGCTGCCGGCGGGCCAGCAGGAGTTGCTGATCAGCCCCGGGGCGGCGTTCGTCGTCGACGGTGTCCAGCTGGCCGGTCCGTTGGCAAGTCAATTACGCACGGCAGCAACGATTCCCGCGCAGACCGGCACCTGGAGTGCCGACCGCCGTGAGGTGAGCCTCGAGCCGTCGCAGGCGTCGCGGGTGCTTGTGGTGCCCGAGAGCATCAACCCTGGATGGACCGCGCACACCGGTGACGGCTCACTGCTGAGCCCGGTCACCGTCAACGGCTGGCAGCAGGGCTGGGTGCTCCCACCGGGCACCGCCGGAACCGTCACGCTGGCTTTCACCTCCAATGCGCTCTACCGCGTGGGGCTGGTGGGCGGGTTGGCCCTGCTACCGCTGCTGGCTCTGTTGGCCTTGTTGCCGGTACGCCGGCCACGTGCACCCGACGAGCCGCCACGGCCGTGGCAGCCCGGCCCGGTGACTGCGGGCGTCGCGGTGCTGGCGGCAGGTGCGGTCATCGCCGGCGTATCCGGCGTCGTCGTGGTGGGGGCGGCGATTGGTGTGCGCTACCTCCTGCGGCGACGCGAAAAGCTTTGTGATGCAGTGACGGTCGGCGTCTCGGCGGGTGGGCTGATCCTCGCCGGCGCGGTGCTCAGCCAGAACCCGTGGCGCTCGGTCGACGGCTACGTCGGGCACTCGGTGGGGGTTCAGCTTCTTGCGCTCATCTCGATAGGAGCATTGGCGGCGTCAGCGGTCGCCGAACGTTCCTTACCGCTCGAGATTTCGCCCGATTCTTCGAGCGGTAAGGAACGTTCGGCAGAAAGCGTTTAGCGTCATCGCCCCACAGGTTCGGGCATGCTGCCGACCGAGCTGTCCAACGGCGGTACCGGCGAGGAATTGCGATACTCCCAGCGCCGCAACGCGACTCGGCACGGGGACTCGACAAGCGCGTAGCTGACCGCCGCGATCGCAAACCCGAACACCAGCGTCAGCACCAGCACGACGGGCATGTGTCCGTTGAACGCGAACTCCCCGATGATCGGGAACACCATCGCCAATGCCGCGAGGTGCCAGATGAACAACCCGTAGGACCATCGCCCCAGCGTCACCATCGTCCGGTTGCCCAGTAGCCGGTGCGGACTGTCGGGGCGGTCCAGCACCAGCGGCGCGAGCAGCGCCCCGGCCACCACGGCGCCCATCACCGTCTTCACGGTGAACTGGCTGACCGTGCCCGGCGTCAACCCCTCCGGGCCGGCCAGGGGTGACGCCGCCACCAGGAACGCGGCCGCGGCGATTACCGCCATCACCACTCGGCGCCGCGCCAGCCGGTGCGGCCAGCCGACCGGGCTGACCGTCAACTCGGCCAGCAGCATGCCCGCGGCGAACCAAGAGAAGAACGCCGGAGGCCAGTTCATCGGGTTGACGCCATAGGGAGCATCGAACGGGATGAGCCCCCACCCGAAGCTGGCCACCGCCGCAGCGGCGATCACCGGGATCCTGGCGCGTACCGGCACGCGTCGCGTCAGCAGCGCCAGCACTGGCAGCGCCAGATAGAAGGTGACCTCGACCGACAGGCTCCACATCTGGGTCAGGCCCGCGGTCAGCGTCAGCGGCACATAGATCTGGGTGAGCGACAGGTTCGCCAGCCACACCGTGAGGTTGGCGTTGACGTCGGGCAGCAGCGTGAGAATCACCACGACCGCAACCAGGTATCCCGGCATGATCCGGACGAGGCGTGATCGCAGGTAGTGCCCCGTCGGCGGGATGGGTCGCAGGCGCCGCGCCGCCGCGGCGTGGCCGCGCCACAGCAGAAAGCCCGACAGCGCGAAGAACACCGCCACAGCGAGGTCGAACCGGCCGAACAGCCGTCCGGTGATTCCGCCCGTGTTCCCGGTCTGAAACGCGACGTGGGTGACGACCACGCCGATGGCGGCGCAGGCACGCATCCCCTCGACCGCGGGGAGGAAATTTCGCACTCCGCCGACGTTGGGGGAATCTGTCACGACGACCAGTGTGCCGGGCAGCCTGAAAAGCCCCGAAAACGGGTAGCCACGTGGCCGCCTGGCGATGGCACTCGTAGTAAAGGACGACCTTAAATAGTGCTGTTAGGGTCGAACGGGTTTGCGGGTAGGCCGCAGGTGAAGGAGGCACGGTTTGAACCGCGCAGTGGCGCTGCGTATCGCAGCGTGCGGAATCATGGGGTTGGGTGCCGCCCTGCTGATCGCCGCGCTGTTGCTGTCCACCTATACCGAGGGCAAGATCGCGAAGATCCCGCTTGACCTGGATGCCACGTCGGTAAGCGATGGCACCGCGACGGCGTTCGATCCCGTGTCTCTGAACTCCGACAAGTTCGTCGTCGACCGAAATGTGCCGGTGGCGATGCAGGAACAGGTCAGCGTGGAATCACCGTCGAACGCCGACTACATCACCCTGCAGGTCGGCAACACGTTGCGCCGCACCGACAAACAGCAGGACAACGGCCTGCTGCTGGCACTCGTCGACACCGTGACGGTCAACCGCCAGACCGCCATGGCGGTGTCCAGCGAAAGCAATCCCGGTGGCGCCGTGCAGAAGCCGCGCGCAATCGAGGACGACCAGCCGCCGACCAACATCGCGCTGCCGCATGACGGGCTGGCCTACCGATTCCCGTTCGACACCGAGAAGAGGACCTACCCGGTCTTCGACCCGATCGCGCAGAAGGCCTACGACGCCAACTACGAGGGCGAGGAAGACGTCAACGGGCTGACCACCTACCGGTTCACCCAGAACGTCGGCTATGACAGCGACGACAAGCTGGTCGAGCCGGTCAAGTACGCGTCACTGTATGACGACGACGCCGACGCCCAGGTCACCGCGCGGGCATCGCTGTGGAACCTGCCAGGAGACCCGGACGAACCGATCACCATGACGCGCTATTACGCCGCGCAGCGCACGTTCTGGGTGGACCCGGTGTCGGGCACCATCGTCAAGAAGGAAGAGCACGCCAACCACTACTACGCGCGGGACGCCCTTAAACCCGAGGTGACGTTCGTCGACTACACGGTCACGTCCACCGAGGAGACCGTCGAGGCGCAGGTCGCCAGCGCACAGGACGAACGCGACCGGTTGGCGCTGTGGGGCCGGATCCTGCCGATCACCTTCACCGCACTCGGATTGGTCATGCTGGTCGGTGGCGCGCTGCTGGGATCCTTCAGCCTGCGGGCCGAGTCCACGCTGATCGACCCGGGGCTGGACGAGGCCGATCACGGTTTCCTCGACACCCAGGGGATGAAGGTGCCGGGCGCCGAGGCGATGACCGAGAAGCTGCCTGCGCCGCGACCATCCGATCTGCCTCCGGACAGACCGGTCTGATCGGCCGCTTCACCAGTTTGACGGCGCCGGCGTATGCGCTGGTGCTGTCCCTCGTCGCGACGGCGCCGCTTCTCGCGCCGGGCTACCTGCTGATGCGCGACGCGGTGTCGACGCCGCGTTCGCACATGTCCGATTCGGCGCTGGGCTTGTCAGAGGCGGCACCACGGGCACTGCCGCAGGATTTCGCGGTGGTGCTCGCTTCCGCTGTGTTCGACGGCGGCGTCGTGGTCAAGGTGCTGCTGGTGGCCGGGCTGTGGCTGGCCGGCTGGGGTGCCGCTCGGCTGGTGGCGCTGGTGTTGCCCGACGCGGGGTTGGCGGGCCAGTGCGTGGCGGTCACCATCGCGGTCTGGAATCCGTATGTGGCAGAACGGCTTCTGCAGGGGCACTGGAGTCTGGTCGTGGGCTACGGCTGTCTGCCGTGGCTGGCGACGGCGATGCTGCGCCTGTGCACGTCGCTGACGACGCCATGGACCGGGGTTTGCGCGCTGGTGTTCTGGACGGCGTTGGCCGGGCTGACGCCGACCGGCTTGATGTTGGCGGCGACAGTGGCGTTGGCGTGCGTGTTTGCGCCGGGTGCGGGACGACCGCGGTGGTTGTGCGCGGCAATCAGTGTGGGCGCCGCGGTGTTGGTGGCCTCGCCATGGCTGGTCGCGGCGACGGTGTCAGCTTCGTTGTCGTCGTCGCAGGCCGAAGGGGTGCAGGCGTTCGCCGCACGGGCCGAACCGGGTCTTGGCACGCTCGCGAGCCTGGCAAGTCTGGGGGGTATCTGGAACGCTGAGGCGGTACCAGCCTCGCGGACAACGCTTTTCGCGGTTGTCGCGGCGGTGGTGCTACTCGGCGTCGTCGCGCTGGGACTGCCGGTGGTGTTGCGTCGCCCGGTCGCGATGCCCCTGCTGGTGCTGGCGGCCATCGCTGTGGTGATACCGGCGGCGATGGCGACGGGACCCGGGTTGGCGGTTGTCGAGGCGACGGTTCGGGCATTACCGGGCCTTGGCGTGGTGCGCGACGCGCAGAAATGGGTGGCGCTGGCCGTGCCCGGCTACGCGCTGGCTGGTGCGGCCGCGGTTATCACCTTGCGCGGCAGGCTCCCCGCCGCCGCGACGGCGTTGATCTGCTGCGCCGCGCTGATCGCGACGCTGCCCGACTTGGCGTGGGGAGTCGGCGGCAAAATCTCTGCGGTGCAGTACCCGCCGGGCTGGGCAGCCGCCGCGGCGATGATCAACGCCGACCCGCGTCCGGTGGCGGTGCTGCCGGTCGACAGCATGCGGCGCTTCACGTGGGCCGGTGATGCGCCGGTGCTCGATCCACTGCCGCGCTGGGTGAGCGCGGAGGTGCTGACGACCGGTGACCTGACGGTCGCCGGGCGCACCGTGCCCGGCGAGGGCGATCGCGCACGTCATGTGCAGCAGCTGCTGTTGGCAGGTGCCTCTCAAGCGAAGTTGGCGGATGCGGGCGTGGGCTGGGTGGTCGACGAATCTAGCGGCGAATCAACGCTTTTGGCGCTCCCGGTGGCTTTTCGGGACGACGATCTGACGGTGTACCGGGTCGGCGGCGACCAGCCGCCGGCGTCGGGCCGTGGAGTCGTGCTGACCGCACACTGGCTGTGGCTCGCCCTGCTGGCTGCCGGTGCGGCCGGCCTGTTGACTGGACGCCTCGGTGCCCGACGACGACTGCATGCAAAGTAGCAGCAATGCAGGTAGAATGCAGCGATGGTAGCGATCACCATCCGCGATATCCCTGACGACGTGCGGGATGAACTTGGCGCCCGCGCGGCCCGCAGTGGAAAATCGCTGCAGGAGTATCTGCGCGGAATGCTCATCGAGACCGCAGCGAAGCCTTCCGTCGACGAGGTCCTCCGGCGCGCACGAGCACGAGTCGACGCGACGGGAAGCCGCCTCGATGCGGCAACGATCCTGGCCGCCAAAGATGCCGACAGGCGATGACAACACGCATCGTTTGCGACGCGTCGACGGTAGTTGCCGCACTCCTTGATTCAGGAGACGACGGTCAGTGGGCGACTGCCCAGATCGCCGGCGGTGACCTGTACGCGCCGTCACTGTTGCCGTTTGAGTGTGCGAACGTTATCCGTCGACAGGAGATGGCCGGAACGATCAGCTCCGACCAAGCGGCTCAGACACATGCGGACCTGCTTGACCTTGCCATCAACTACTGGCCTTACGACGCACTGGCTCAACGCATCTGGGAACTGCGGGCGAATCTATTCAGCTACGACGCTGCCTATATCGCGCTTGCGGAGGCGCTGGACGCAGCGGTCGTGACGCTCGATCGCCGAATGCAACGTGCACCTGGACTCAGATGCGAGGTCACGACCCGCTAGACGACTCCGCTCGTGATCCGTCCGGCGTGCATCGACTCCAGCACCGTCAGCATCGCGTCGGCGCTTTGCCGCCAAGAGAATTCGCCGCTGCGGGCCTGTGCCTTGGCGCCGAGTTGTTCGCGCAGCACGTGATCGGACAGTAGCCGCTCCAGGCCGTCGACGAGTCCGTCGTGGTCGTCGACGAGCAGCCCGGTCACGCCGTCGACGATCGAATCCGTCAAGCCGCCGGAGCTCCGGTAACCGATCGTTGGCACGCAGTGCTGACCGGCCTCCGTCACCGCGAGACCCCAGCCTTCCTTGCGCGACGGCAGCACGTGCACCCAACATTGTTGCAACACTTGGTGTTTGGTGTAGTCGTCGACATGGCCGTGGAACGTCACCGCATCGGAGATGCCCAGCCGAGACGCATGGTCGACGAGGCGCCGCTCCCACCAGCCGCCGCCGAGAATGTCCAGATGTAGATCCGGCATGTGCGGCCGCAGTGCGGCGATCGCGTCGAGCGCGTCCTCGATCTGCTTGTGCGGCACCAGCCGCGACAGCGCCACCACCCGCGGTGTCGGTGACCGGGGCACGGTCAGCGTCTGCGCGGGTGACTCGTCGAGGCCGTTGCGCACCACCGCGATGTGGCCGGGATCGACACCAAGACCCGTCAGATCCCGGGCCGACGGCAGCGACACCGTGACGTACTGATTGCGACGGTGCAGCCATGGCGACAACCGCGACTCGACGAACCAACCGAAGCGCGCCATCACCGGCCCCGCCACCGGCCACTGCTCGCGGTGGCAGTGGTGCACGAGAACGGCGACGCGGCGGCCGTAGGCGAGGCGTGCCAAGAACGGGATTCCGTTCTGGGTGTCGATCACCACGTCGGGCCGGACCTTGCGCAGCGGTCCGAGCCCGATGCGCGCCAACACCATGGCCAAGCCCGCCCAGATGTAGACCGAATAGGAACCGCCCGCGCGATTGACGCGCACACCGTCGGTGACCTCGTGGCGCCGCGCGCCGGGATACCGCGCGGTGCGCAGCGTGACCTCGATGCCGGATTCGGCGAGCTGCGCGCCGATGCGCTGGAGGTAGGCCTCGCTGCCGCCGCCTTGGGGGTGGCCGGTGTCGCGCCAGCACAGCAGCAACACGGAACGGACAGGTCGGCCAGACATCCGTGCCAGCGTAGCCGCTGCGTAGGGTCGACTTGATGTCCGCTACCGAGCTCTTCGCGCGGCGTGCGACGTTGTCGCGGTCGCTTCGGCTGCTCAGCGAATTCCGGTTCGAGCAACGCGACCCCGCCCGGTTCTACGGATCGCTCGCGCAGGACACCGCCGCGATGGTCGCCGATCTGTGGCGCTCGGCGAATGCCACGTCGCCGGCCGACCGAACCCTGCTGGACGTCGGCGGTGGGCCCGGCTACTTCGCTTCCGCCTTCGCCGACGCCGGCATCGACTACATCGGCGTCGAGCCCGACCCAGCCGAGATGCATGCCGGGCCGACCGTGACCGACGAGTCCACCTACGTCAGGGCCTCGGGCATGGCGCTGCCGTTCGCCGATGCCAGCGTGGACATCTGCCTGTCGTCCAATGTCGCCGAGCACGTGCCGCAGCCGTGGCGGCTGGGCCGCGAGATGCTGCGCGTGACCAAACCCGGCGGCTTGGTGGTGTTGTCGTACACGGTGTGGCTGGGGCCGTTCGGCGGCCACGAAATGGGTCTGACCCACTATCTCGGCGGGGCCAGGGCGGCTGCGCGGTATGCCCGCAAGCACGGCCATCCGGCGAAGAACAACTACGGCTCGTCATTGTTTGCGGTGTCGGCGGCCGATGGGCTGCAGTGGGCCGCGGCCACCGGTGCCCTGATCGCCGCATTTCCCCGCTACCACCCACGATGGGGTTGGTGGATGACGAATGTGCCGGTACTGAGAGAGTTCCTTGTGAGCAATCTTGTGCTGGTCTTGCGGCCACCAGAGCCTGTTGACTGAAACAGGTTCTCGTTTCGCCGTTCGCTAGGTATGGTGGCGCACATGACGCAGGGCATCAAGGATCAAGCGACCGCCTACAAGTCCGAGTACGACAAGCTGTTCATCGGCGGCAGGTGGGTGGAGCCATCGACCGCCGAGGTCGTCGATGTGTATTCACCCGCGACCGGCGAGAAGGTCGGCCAGGTGCCACTGGCCGCCGAGGCCGACGTCAACGCCGCCTGCGCGGCCGCGCGCAAGGCGTTCGACGAGGGCACGTGGGCCGACACGCCTCCTGAGGAACGAGCCGCGGTGATCGGCCGGGCGGTCAAGCTGGTCGAGGACCGCGCCGACCTGTTCAAGCATCTGCTCAAGCTCGAGACCGGCCAGCCCGGGACGATCGTCGACATAATGCAGTACGGCGCGGCGGTGTCGACGTTGCAGTACTACGCGGGTGCGGCGGACAAGTTCTCCTGGACCGAGATCCGCGACGGCATCTACGGCCAGACGCTGATCCGTCGGGAACCCATCGGCGTCGTCGGCGCCGTGGTCGCCTGGAACGTGCCGCTGTTCCTGGCCGCCAACAAGCTGGGCCCGGCGCTGCTGGCCGGCTGCACGATCGTGCTCAAGCCCGCCGCGGAGACGCCGTTGTCGACCAACGCGCTCGCCGAGGTGTTCGCCGAGGCCGGCCTGCCCGAGGGCGTGCTGTCGGTGGTGCCCGGCGGCCCCGAGACCGGCCGTGCGCTGACCGCGAATCCGGAACTCGACAAGTTCACCTTCACCGGCAGCTCCGCGGTCGGCAAGGAGATCGCCAAGCTCGCCGCGGAGAAGCTGAAGGCCTGCACGCTGGAACTCGGCGGCAAGTCGGCGGCCATCCTGCTCGAGGACGCCGATCTGGACGCGACGCTGCCGATGCTGGCGTTCTCCGGCGTGATGAACTCCGGTCAGGCCTGCGTCGCCCAGACCCGCATCCTGGCTCCGCGGTCGCGGTATGAGGAGGTCGTGGAGAAGGTGGCCGGTTTCGTCGCCGCGATGCCCGTCGGCATGCCCGACGATCCCAACGCCGCGATCGGCCCGCTGATCTCGGAAAAGCAGCGCGAGCGCGTCGAGGGCTACATCAAGAAGGGCGTCGAAGAAGGCGCACGGCTGGTCACCGGCGGTGGCCGGCCCGAGGGTCTTGACAGCGGCTGGTTCGTCCAGCCGACGGTGTTCGCCGATGTGGATAACTCGATGACCATCGCGCAGGAGGAGATCTTCGGCCCGGTGCTGGCGATCATCCCCTACGACACCGAAGAGGACGCCGTGCGCATCGCCAACGACTCGGTGTACGGCCTGGCCGGCAGCGTGTGGACGACGGACAACAAGAAGGCGGTGGAGATCGCCTCGAAGATCCGCACCGGCACCTACGCGGTCAACATGTACGCATTCGATCCCGGCGCGCCCTTCGGCGGCTACAAGAACTCCGGCATCGGGCGCGAGAACGGACCGGAGGGCATCGAGCAGTACGTCGAGCACAAGAGCGTGCTGCTGCCGTTCGGCTACACACCGGAGTAACCAGGCGACTAGAAGGCTTCCTCGCGCAGGTCCATGACCGTCAGGTCGACGCTCTCGATGATCTTGCGTTCCGCGGTCAGTCGCGGCAACACGTTCTTGGCGAAAAAGGTTGCCGCGGCGACCTTTCCGTCGTAGAAAGCGTGGTCCCGGTCGGCCGCATCGCCGTCGAGTGCGGCCAGCGCGATCTCGGCCTGCTCGAGCAGCAGCCACCCGATGAGTAGGTCGCCGACGGCGAGCAGAAAAGGAACCGACTCCAGGCCAAGGCGATACACCTCGCGGGCGTCGCGTTGCGAGTCGACCAGGTAGCCCGTCAAGGCAGCCACCATCGCCTGCAGATCGGCGAGTGCGGTGGCCAGCAGCGTGCGCGCGTCGGACAGCTCGGGCCTGGCCGTTTCGCTGCCGAGGAACTGCTGAATTCGGCTGACCACATGCTGCAGGGCCACGCCCTTGTCACGCGCGATCTTGCGGAAGAAGAAGTCCTGCGCCTGGATCGCTGTGGTGCCTTCGTAGAGGGAGTCGATCTTGGCGTCGCGGATGTACTGCTCGATCGGATAGTCCTGCAAGAAACCTGATCCGCCGAATGTTTGCAGCGACTCGGTCAGGCACTGATACGCGCGCTCGGAGCCGACACCCTTCACGATCGGCAGCAGCAGATCGTTGACCCGGTGGGCCATTTCGCCGTCGGCGCCCGACACGATGCCTGCGACGGTGACGTCCTGATGGGCAGCGGTGTAGAGGTAGAGGGCCCGTAGCCCCTCTGTATACGCCTTCTGAGTGAGTAACGCCCGGCGCACGTCGGGGTGCTTGACGATGGCGACGCGGGGCGCCTCCTTGTCGGTCATCTGGGTCATGTCTGCGCCCTGCACGCGCGTCTTCGCATAGTCCAACGCGTTCAGGTAGCCGGTCGACAGTGTGGCGATTGCCTTGGTGCCCACCATCATTCGCGCGTACTCGATCACCTTGAACATCTGCACGATCCCATTGTGGGTGTCGTTGACGAGCCAGCCGACGGCCGGAGTCCCGTGCTGACCGAACGTCAATTCACAAGTGGCGGACGCCTTCAGCCCCATCTTGTGCTCGAGACCCGTGACGTAAACGCCGTTGCGATCACCAGGCTCGCCGGTCTCAGGATCGAACAGAAGCTTGGGTACCACAAACAGGCTCAGGCCCTTCGTTCCCGGCCCGGCACCCTCAGGCCGGGCCAGCACCACGTGCAGGGTGTTCTCGAACAGGTCGTCGCTGTCGCCGTTGGTGATGAACCGCTTGACACCGTCGAGGTGCCAGGTGCCGTCGGGCTGTTGAACCGCTTTCGTGCGCCCAGCACCGACGTCCGATCCCGCATCCGGCTCGGTGAGTACCATCGTCGCCGCCCAGTTGCGCTCGATCATCAGCGACGCCCAGCGCTGTTGTTGTTCGTTTCCGATGCCGTACAGGATGTTGGCCATGATCGGGCCGGCCAGGTACATGAATGCCGCGGGCTGCGCCCCTAGAGCGAACTCGTTGACGGCCCAGGCGACCATGGCAGGCGCGGGCACCCCGCCGACCGCTTCGCTCAGGCCGATACGGAACCACTCCCCTTGCTGCCACGCCCGGAACGACTTCTTGAACGACTCGGGCAGGCTGACGGTGTGCGCCGCCGGGTCGAACGTCGGCGGATTGCGGTCGGCGTCGGCGAAGGCTTCCGCGAGCGGCCCTTGCGCCAGGCGCGACGCCTCGTCGAGCATTTGGCGCACTGACTCGCCGTCGAGGTCACCGAACTCGCCGGTGGCCAGCGCCTTCTCGAGATCGAGCACTTCGAAGAGGTTGAACTCCAGGTCGCGCACGTTGCTCTTGTAGTGACCCATGTCTTTGCGCCTTCCGCTGCCCTGGCTACGGACTGACCGTGGGGCTATGCCCGACAGACGAACGCGGCCTGGTGGGCCGCGGCTGGTTCTGCGCGAATCCGGTGCAGGTGCCGAAGTGTCCGCCAACGCATGGGACGCCGTTCATCGTCGGCACGGGCCCACCGGACACCACCGTGGGCGCCCCGTTGTATCCGGGGTTGTCCGCAGGGTCGGCGTTCGCGCTGGGAGACGATACGACCGCTGCGACGCACAAGCCGGCCAGCACAGAACGACACGATCGCCGGTGCCCCCTCATCTGCCAACCCGCTTTCCTAGCCCTGACCCGAGCGTACGACTTGAAACCCCGGCTGAGCTGGCGACTCGCGAATATGCACTGCACCATAATCTGGCACGACGACGGCTGCGGGTCGTCGCAGCAAATTCATGCCTGTTCACCTGCTGTTTACCAGTGCAGGTCGTTGTGACCCGGAATACATTTGTTGTGCACATGTGTTGTCGGTTCTATGCTGACAAGCATAGAAAGCGAGGCGCACGATGTGGATCGTTGAGGTCAACTTCGCCGGGCGTCAGTTCACGCACGAGGTGCATGGTCGCGGTCGACCGAAGTTCCGCTTCAGTCCGCGCAATATCGGCTGCCGTTTGTCGCAGCTCCGTGATCAGCGCGCGGCCTGAATTCGCCGAATCGGCTGGAGGAACGTTGCCGTCTGCGATCGCGGCCAAATCCCGCACCAAGCGAGGCTCGACCCGCACCAAGATGTTGGTCAGCGCCGCCGAGGTGCTGCGCGAGCGCGGCGCCGCCGGTGTCACGATCGACGAAATTCTGGCCCGAAGCGGTGCGCCGCGCGGCTCGGTCTACTACCACTTCCCCGACGGCAGAAATCAGATCCTGACCGAGGCTCTGCAGCACGCCGGTGACGCGATCACGGAGATCATCGACGAGGCCGCCACGCAGGGCGGGATGTACCTCGTCCACCGGTTCGTCGAGTTCTGGAAAGACCTCCTCGTCGAGAGCGACTTCACCGCAGGTTGTCCCGTCGTCGCCGCGGCGATCGGTTCGGCCGATGAGGAACCCCAGCTGATTAACGTCGCCGGCGGCATCATCAGCCGTTGGCGCGACGCACTCACCCGCGCGTTCGTCTCCGACGGCTTCGACGAGTCCGACGCCGCGTCCCTGGCCATCATGTGTATTGCCTCCCTCGAGGGTGCGGTCGTGTTGTGCCGGTCCACACGCCTCGTCGATCCATTGCTCGACGTCGCCGGGCAGATCGAATTCCTCATCAAATCAAGGGAATTCGTCCGCCGCAACGACCTGCCCACCGCCGGCGGAGCCGGCAACCCCACATCGGTTGAGCGTTAGGCCTTGCGCCACCGCGCGCAGACGAATTCGCCATTGACGGCCGAGTCGGCCAGCACCCATTCCGAACGGATCGGCAGCACCCGCGAACCGGCGCCCAGCGAGCACGGCGCATACGTGACGATCATCTCGTCGATCAGGCCCGCCGTCACGAACTGGGCGGCCACATCTCCACCGCCGACGACCCAGACATCCTTGCCGGCCGCCGCGGACACCAGCTTCGGATGCAGTTCCGCGACGTCGCCGTCGAACGTCTGCACCGGATGCCCGTCGGCGATGATCTGCGGGCGGTGCGTCACGACCCAGGACGGCTGCTCGTACATCCACTTGCCGGGATGATTCTTGACGATCCATTCGTAGGTCGCCGAGCCCATCACCACTGCGCCAATGGATTTGATGAACGCGTCGTAGTGGAACGGCCCGTCCTTGTCGATGTCACGGGTTATCAGCCAGTCCAGGCTGCCGGCCTCGTCGACGATGTAGCCGTCCAGGCTGGACGCGGTGTAATACACGGTCGTCATATCAGCTCCTCCTCATCCAGTCGAGTGGATCGCCCATGCCGGTGCGTACCCCGTGGCGCGACAGCATCGCGCGTGCCAGCTCACGCCGGTGAGCCGAATAGGTCAGCACGTGCGCGACGATGCCGTACAGCTGAAACGATTCCGGCGGGTCGCACAGCGCGTCGATGACGGTGTCGCCCAGCCGCCCCTCGGCGGTGTACTCAGAAACCATTGCACTCCAACGCTTTCCGATGTCTTCGTGCAAAGCTGCCAGCTGCCCGGGCGTGGTCGACGCTGGCAGCGTGGCATCACGTGCGGGGAAGTCGCGGCCCTCGATCGTGGCCAGCCACACCACCTTCGTCCACACGATGGCGCCGAGCACCGCCCCCACGCTGGGTTCGGGACCGTCCCATTCGATGACCACTTGCCCGGGTGAAATCTGTTCGGCCCACTGTTCTTTCGACAGCTGGGCGGCCCGACCGAGTAGGTATGCGGTGTCGGCGACGTCGTGCGCGACCATCAGCTGAGAAATGTCGGGCTCCTTGGTGTCGCCGTCGCTGTCGAGCCACAGCGAATGCGGTGGATGAAAATGCAAGCCGTTGGGCGCCGTCAGCCGGAATTGCACGTCCGCCGCGCGTGACGGTGGCACCCCGAAGGTGCGGCGGAATGCGCGGGAGAACACCTCGGCCGACGACCAACCCTCGTCCGCGGCGACCGCGGATACGCTCTGCCCCTGATGCAGCCGCCACGCCGCACGCTCGAGCATGATGCGGCGGCGCAGCG
>DATFCF010000854.1:0-9707 GCA_035253445.1 Mycobacterium sp. | reverse complement strand
ACCGGCCGGGTCACCGACGCCTCGGTGGTCGTCGGCTCCGCCGCCGCGCACTTTGGATGGGCACGCACCGACTACGACGCGCTGGCGGGCGCGGTGGCCGCCGGCCATGTCATCGAATGCGGTGCACAGGCCACCGGTGGCAACTACGCGTTCTTCGGCGAGATCGCCGACCTGACGCATCCCGGTTTTCCATTGGCGGAGGTCCACGCCGACGGGTCGTCGGTGATCACCAAGCACCCGGGCACCGGCGGCGCCGTCAGCGTCGGCACCGTCACCGCGCAGCTGCTGTACGAGATCACCGGCGCGCGCTACGCGAATCCCGATGTGACGCTGCGTGTCGACACCATCGAACTCTCCGACGACGGTCCTGACCGGGTGCGGATCAGCGGGGTGAAGGGAGAGCCGCCGCCGCCCACCCTCAAGGTGTCGCTCAACAGCATCGGTGGCTTCCGCAACGAGATGACGCTGGTGCTGACAGGCCTGGACATCGAGGCCAAGGCCGCCCTGGTGCGCCGCCAGCTGGAGACCAGTCTGACCGTCAAGCCCGCCGAGATGCAGTGGACGCTGGCCCGCACCGATCACGCCGACGCCGACACCGAGGAGGCCGCCAGCGCGCTGCTGCGCTGTGTGGTTCGCGATCCGGCCCCTGCCAATGTCGGGCGCCAATTCTCTTCGGCTGCAGTCGAACTCGCCCTTGCCAGCTACCCGGGATTCACCAGCACAACGCCACCGGGCGACGGCCAGGTGTACGGGGTGTTCACGCCCGGATTCGTGCCAGCGGCCGAGGTACCCCATGTGGCGGTGCATGCCGACGGCACACGCGTCGACATCACACCGGCCACCCAGACCTTGGGATTGGCACCCGTTCCCCCCTTTGCGCTGCCCGAGCCGTTGCCGTTCGGCGAGACGCGGTGTGTGCCGCTCGGCATGATCGCCGGCGCGCGCAGCGGCGACAAGGGTGGCAGTGCCAACGTCGGGGTGTGGGTGCGGACCGACGAACAGTGGCGCTGGCTTGCACACACCCTGACCGTCGAGAAGCTTCGCGAATTGCTGCCCGAGACAGCCGATCTCACCGTGACCCGGCATGTGCTGCCCAACCTGCGGGCGGTGAACTTCGTCATCGACGGCATCCTCGGACAGGGCGTCGCCTATCAGGCCCGATTCGATCCTCAGGCCAAGGGACTGGGCGAGTGGCTGCGTAGCCGGCATGTCGACATACCCGAGAGCATCCTATGAGCCTCTGGCATACCCCCGAGCGCGAGCAGCTTCGAAAGACGGTGCGCGCGTTCGCAGAACGTGAAGTGCTTCCACACGTCGACGAGTGGGAGCGCAGCGGTGAGCTGCCCCGCGATCTGCACCGCAAGGCCGGTGAGGCCGGGCTGCTGGGCGCCGGCCTTCCCGAGGCGGTCGGTGGTGGTGGCGGCGACGGTGCGGACTCGGTGATCATCTGCGAGGAGATGCACTACGCGGGATCGCCGGGCGGCGTGTTCGCGTCGTTGTTCACCTGCGGCATCTCGGTTCCACACATGATCGCATCCGGTGACCAACGGTTGATCGACACGTACGTGCGGCCCACCCTGCGCGGCGAGAAGATCGGATCGCTGGCCATCACCGAGCCCGGCGGCGGTTCCGACGTCGGTCACCTGACCACCCGGGCGATTCGAGACGGCGACCACTACATCGTCAACGGCGCGAAGACCTACATCACCTCCGGCGTGCGCGCCGACTACGTGGTGACGGCCGCACGCACGGGAGGCACTGGCGCGGCGGGTGTTTCGCTGATCGTCGTCGACAAGGGCACACCCGGTTTCGCGGTCACCCGCAAGCTGGAGAAGATGGGCTGGCGGTCGTCGGACACCGCCGAGCTGTCCTACACCGACGTCCGGGTTCCGGCGGCCAACCTGATCGGCGGCGAGAACACCGGCTTCATCCAGATCGCGGGGGCGTTCGTCTCCGAGCGCGTCGGCCTGGCCGCGCAGGCGTACGCCAGCGCGCAACGTTGCCTCGACCTGACCGTGGAGTGGTGCCGCAATCGGGAGACGTTCGGCAGGCCGCTGATCTCGCGCCAACAGGTGCAGAACACGTTGGCCGAGATGGCCCGCCGCATCGACGTGGCGCGGGTTTACACGCATCACCTCGTCGAACGTCAGCTGGCCGGCGAAGCCAACTTGATCACCGAGGTGTGCTTCGCGAAGAACACCGCCGTCGAGGCCGGCGAGTGGGTCGCCAACCAGGCGGTGCAGCTGTTCGGCGGCATGGGCTACATGACCGAATCCGAGATCGAGCGCCAATACCGCGATATGCGCATCCTCGGAATCGGCGGCGGAACAACCGAAATCCTCACCGCTCTTGCGGCCAAGACGCTTGGATTCCAGTCATGACATTGCCCGATGCTCTGCGCGCAAGCGGCTCATCGCTGCGGTCCACCCTCGACGCCGCGTCGCCTGCCTATGTCGAGGCGGCGTCGGCGATGACGACGAAACTGGCCGAGCTCGACGCCGAACACGCCAAAGCGCTTGGCGGCGGCGGAACCAAGTACGTCGAACGCCACCACGCCCGCGGCAAGCTGACCGCGCGCGAACGCATCGAGCTGCTGGTGGATCCGGACTCACCGTTTCTGGAACTGAGCCCGCTTGCCGCGTGGGGCACCGACTTCGCGGTCGGCGCGAGCGTGGTCGTCGGTATCGGGGCGGTCAGTGGGGTCGAGTGCATGCTGGTCGCCAACGACCCAACGGTCAAGGGCGGCACCAGCAATCCGTGGACGCTGAAGAAGGTCTTGCGCGCCAACCAGATTGCCCTCGAGAACCGGTTGCCGGTGATCTCGCTGGTCGAGTCGGGCGGCGCCGACCTGCCCACGCAAAAGGAGATCTTCATCCCCGGCGGCCAGATGTTCCGGGACCTGACCCGACTCTCGGCGGCAGGCATTCCGACCATCGCGCTGGTGTTCGGCAACTCCACGGCGGGCGGGGCGTACATCCCCGGCATGTCCGACCACGTCGTGATGATCAAGGAACGCTCGAAGGTGTTCCTTGCCGGCCCGCCGTTGGTGAAGATGGCCACCGGCGAGGAATCCGACGACGAGTCGCTCGGTGGCGCCGAGATGCACGCCCGCACTTCGGGTCTCGCAGACTACTTCGCGGTCGACGAACCCGATGCGATTCGGATAGGCCGCCGCATCGTCGCCCGGCTGAACTGGCGCAAACAGGGCCCTGCTCCCGGTCCCGTCACCGAACCGCTGTTCGACGCCGAGGACCTGCTCGGCATCGTCCCGTCCGATCTGCGGGTGCCCTTTGATCCGCGTGAGGTGATCGCCAGGATCGTCGACGGCTCGGAGTTCGACGAGTTCAAGGCGATGTACGGCTCGTCACTGGTCACGGGGTGGGCGACGCTGTACGGATATCCGATCGGCATCCTGGCCAACCACCGCGGCGTGCTGTTCTCCGAGGAGTCGCAGAAGGCCACCCAATTCATCCAGCTCGCCAACCGCGCCGACACGCCACTGCTGTTCCTGCACAACACGACCGGCTACATGGTCGGCAAGGCCTACGAGGAAGGCGGGATGATCAAGCACGGCTCGATGATGATCAACGCCGTGTCGAACTCGACCGTCCCGCACATCTCGCTGCTGATCGGCGCGTCCTACGGCGCCGGGCACTACGGCATGTGTGGTCGCGCGTATGACCCCCGATTCCTGTTCGCCTGGCCCAGCGCCAAATCCGCGGTGATGGGCGGCACACAGTTGGCGGGCGTGCTGTCGATCGTCAGCCGCGCAGCGGCCGCGGCCCGCGGGCAGGCGGTCGACGAGGACGCGGACGCCGCGCTGCGGGCAGCTGTCGAAGCGCAGATCGAGGCCGAGTCGCTGCCGATGTTCCTGTCCGGCCGGCTTTATGACGACGGTGTCATCGATCCGCGCGACACCCGCACCGTATTGGGAATGTGCCTGTCCGCCATCGCCAATGGCCCGATCAAGGGGACGTCGAACTTCGGCGTCTTCAGGATGTGAGCCTCATGATGCTCGCGACTTGTGTGCGTTTTCGCGCGATCAGCGCTCCTGAACGCGCACAAATCACCGGTGGAGGTCACACATGATCACGCGAGTCTTGGTCGCCAACCGCGGTGAGATCGCGCGGCGGGTGTTCGCCACCTGCCGTCGGCTCGGCATCGGCACGGTCGCGGTCTACACCGATCCCGACGCGGCGTCCCCGCATGTGGCCGAGGCCGACGCCAGGGTGCGACTGGCCGGCACTGGCCCAGATGTCGCCGGCCGAGCGGCTCCGGCGGGATACCTGGACGGCCAGCAACTCATCGCAGCCGCTCGCGCAGCGGGTGCCGACGCGATTCATCCCGGCTACGGATTCCTCTCGGAGAACGCCGAATTCGCCGCCGCTGTGCAGGATGCGGGCCTGACGTGGATCGGGCCGCCGGTGGCCGCCGTGGCGGCGATGGGGTCCAAGATCGAAGCCAAGAAGATGATGGCCGCCGCAGGTGTGCCGGTGCTCGACGAGCTGGACCCCGAAACCGTGACGGCCGATCAGCTGCCGGTGCTGATCAAAGCGTCGGCCGGTGGCGGCGGCCGAGGTATGCGGGTGGTGCGCGAACTATCCGAACTGCCAGCGCAAGTGGAGGCGGCCCGCAGGGAAGCCGCCTCGGCGTTCGGCGATCCGACGGTGTTCTGCGAGCGCTACCTGGCCACCGGCCACCACGTCGAAGTGCAGGTGCTCGCCGACGGCCACGGCACCGTGTGGCCGGTCGGCGAGCGGGAATGCTCCATCCAACGACGGCACCAGAAGATCATCGAAGAGGCGCCGTCGCCCCTGGTCGAACGCACCGCGGGCATGCGCGCCGAATTGTTCGACGCCGCGCGACTGGCCGCGACCGCGATCGGCTACGAAGGCGCGGGCACCGTCGAGTTCATGGCCTCCGCGGACGGACCACACAGCGGCGACTTCTTCTTCCTCGAGATGAACACGCGACTGCAGGTCGAGCACCCGGTTACCGAGGCCACCACGGGCCTGGATCTCGTGGAGCTGCAGTTGCATGTCGCCGACGGCGGGCGGCTCGACGCCGAACCCCCGCCGTCGCACGGCTTTTCCATCGAGGCCAGGCTCTACGCCGAGGATCCCGCCAAGCGCTGGCAGCCCCAGGCGGGCACGGTGCACAAGTTCGACGTGCCAGGAGAGGTCCGTGTCGACAGCGGCATCGTCGACGGCTCGGTGGTGTCGATCTACTACGACCCGATGCTGGCCAAGGTCATCTCGTACGCGCCGACCCGCCGCCAGGCCGCAGGCGTGCTCGCGGACGCGCTGGCCCGTGCCCGCATACACGGCGTGCGCACCAACCGCGACCTGCTGGTCAACGTCCTGCGGCACCCGGCGTTCCTCGACGGGGCCACCGATACGGCGTTCTTCGACACCCACGGCCTAGCCGAGCTGGCCACGCCGCTGAGCGACGACCGCACGGTCGAATTGTCGGCAGTGGCAGCTGCGCTTGCGGACGCGGCCCAGAACCGCCGGACCGCAACGGTTTTCACTGCCGCACCGGGTGGCTGGCGCAACCTGGCATCGGGATACCAGATCAAGTCCTACAGCGACGTCGCCGGCCAGACCCACGACGTGCAGTATCGGTTCACCCGCACCGGCGTCGAACTGCCCGGCCATGACACCGTCACGCTCCTGTCCGCCGAACCCGACCGGGTTGTGCTGACCCTCGACGGCGTGGACCGCTCGTTCGACGTCGCCCGCTACGGAGATGACGTATTCGTCGATTCACCTTTGGGCCCAGCACAATTGACAATGCTGCCGCGCTTTGGGGATCCCGATGCCGCCATTGCGCACGGTTCACTGCTGGCGCCCATGCCGGGTTCGGTGCTACGCGTCGACGCGGCGGTCGGCGACACCGTCACCGCCGGGCAGCCGCTGATCTGGCTGGAAGCCATGAAGATGGAGCACACCGTGACCGCGCCGGCCGACGGCGTGCTCGTCGAACTCAACGTCGAACCCGGCTTGCAGGTCGACGTCGGCGCCGTCCTAGCCCGTGTCGACAATCCCGGAGGAGAACAAACACCATGAACGGCTTCGTCGAAACCGAAGAACAGCAGGCGCTGCGCGAGGCCGTCGCGGGGATGGCCGCCAACTACGGCCAGGATTACTACCTGGAGAAGGCCCGCGCCGGCCAGCACACCGACGAATTGTGGAACGAGGCAGGCAAACTCGGCTTCATCGGGGTCAACCTGCCCGAGGAGTACGGCGGCGGCGGCGCAGGCATGTATGAGCTGTCCCTGGTGATGGAGGAGATGTCCGCGGCAGGATCGGCGCTGCTGATGATGGTCGTCTCCCCCGCGATCAACGGCACGATCATCAGCAAGTTCGGCACCGATGACCAGAGGAAGCGCTGGCTGCCCGGCATCGCCGACGGCTCGATCACCATGGCATTCGCGATCACCGAACCAGACGCCGGCTCCAACAGTCACCGCATCACCACCACTGCGCGCCGTGACGGCAGCGACTGGATCCTCAAGGGCCAGAAGGTGTTCATCTCCGGCGTCGACCAGGCGCAGGCCGTTCTCGTGGTGGGCCGGACCTCCCAATCAGGCACAGGGGCAAAATCCGAATCGCTCCGCCCGGCGCTGTTCATCGTGCCCACCGACACGCCGGGCTTCACCTGGACGAAGATCGACATGGAGTTGGTCAGTCCCGAAAGCCAGTTCCAGTTGTTCATCGACGATGTCCGGTTGCCGTCCGATGCGCTCGTCGGCTCGGAGGACGCCGCCATCGCCCAGCTGTTCGCGGGCCTGAACCCGGAACGGATCATGGGTGCGGCCAGCGCGGTGGGCATGGGCCGGTTCGCGATCAACAAGGCCGTCGACTACGTCAAGACCCGCCAGGTGTGGAAGACGCCGATCGGCGCGCATCAGGGGCTGTCGCACCCGTTGGCACAGAACCACATCGAGGTCGAGCTGGCCAAGCTGATGATGCAGAAGGCGGCGACACTCTACGACAGCGGCGACGACGCCGGCGCCGCCGAAGCGGCGAATATGGCCAAGTACGCGGCAGGCGAGGCGTCGGTGCGCGCGGTCGACCAGGCCGTCCAGTCCCTCGGTGGTAACGGGCTGACGAAGGAATACGGCATCGCCGCGGCGGTGACCGCGTCGAAGCTGGCGCGCATCGCCCCTGTCAGCCGCGAGATGGTTCTCAATTTCGTGGCGCAGACCTCGCTGGGTCTGCCACGCTCGTACTGATGAGCTCCCTGGTCCACTACTCCGTCGCAGGCAGCGTCGCCCGCATCACGCTGGACTCGCCGGACAACCGCAACGCGCTGTCCACCGCGTTGGTCAACCAGCTGCACCAGGGCCTCACGGATGCCACCGAAGAATCCGGCGTACGGACTGTCGTCCTGGGTCACACCGGGGGGACCTTTTGCGCCGGAGCGGATTTAGCTCAAGCTTCTGCGAGCATGCGGGCCGCTGACCCGGGCGACGTGGCCGTCGACCGCGCCCGTGAGCTGACCCACCTTCTGCGCCGCATCCTCGAACTGCCGATGCCGGTGATCGCCGCCGTCGACGGCCACGTGCGCGCGGGCGGGCTGGGGCTGATCGGCGCATGCGACATCGTCGTGGCCGGACAGGCCAGCACGTTCGCGTTGACGGAGGCGCGCATCGGCATTGCGCCGTCGATCATTTCGCTGACGCTGCTGCCGAAGATGTCCGCCCGCGCCGCCGGCCGCTACTTCCTGACCGGCGAAAAGTTCGGCGCATCCGAGGCCGCCGATATCGGGCTGATCACCATCGCCGCAGACGACGTCGAGGCGACCGTGGCCACGCTGACCGCCATGATCGGCAAGTCGTCGCCTCAAGGCCTGGCGGCCTCGAAAGCGTTGACGACTACGCCGATCCTCGACGCATTCGACCAGCAGGCCGACGAGCTAACGAAGCAATCAACCGAGCTGTTCGTGTCCGAGGAGGCGCGCGAAGGCATGATGGCGTTCCTGCAGAAGCGGCCTCCGCGCTGGGTCAGCTGATGGCGCGCGAGATCCTGATCACCGGAGCTACGGGCACGCTCGGCCGGAAGGTAGTCGGCGAGGCGACTGCGGCCGGTCATCACGTGCGCGCCATGAGCCGCCGGTCTCACGTCGGCTATACGGGTGTGCGCTGGGCACAGGGTGACCTACTGACGGGGGCAGGCGTGGACCTCGCTGTGGACGGCATCGAGGTGATTGTCCATTGCGCCACCCAGCCGACAGGCGGCAAGGACGTCACCGCCATCGAGAACCTTGTCGCGGCGGCGCACCGGGCCGGTGTCAGCCACATCGTGCACGTGTCGATTGTCGGCATCGACCGCATCCCGCTGCCCTACTACCAGACCAAGCTGCGGGTCGAACGCGCACTGGAAGCTTCGGGCGTCGGCTACACCGTGGTGCGCGCCACCCAATTCCACGACCTGATCAAGACGAGCTTCACGATCCAGCGGTTCTCACCGGTGCTGTGGACGCTGCGCGGTGTGCGGTTCCAGCCGATCGACACCCGCGACGTCGCGGCGCGGCTCGTGGCGCTCGCCGATGGCGAACCGGCAGGACGTGTCGCCGACATCGGTGGCCCCGCAGTGCACACGCACGCGGACCTGGCACGGATGTTCCTCGCGACGCGCGGGAGCCGACGCGCGGTGGTTCAGGCGCCGGTGCCGGGACGGATCGTCGCGGGATATCGGTCCGGGGCAAATTTGGCTCCGGATAACCCGGTGGGGACCATCGGCTTCGACGACTATCTCGCCGGGACGAAATGAAGTTCGCTTGTCTATCTGCTTCGCCGTGGCTGGTGAGGGCACAGTTTAGCCGTCGGCCTTGCATGTGCCAGCGTTCGTCGTAGGCTCGACGTTGATGAGCACTCCAGCGTCGCGGAACGGTTCGATGCGTGCTGCAGACACCGACCGGATACAGGTGGCGCAGTTGCTCACCGAAGCCGCTGCCCAGGGCCGGCTGCAGTTGAGCGAGTACGAGGACCGTTTGACCAGGGCGTATGCCGCCCAGACGTATGACGAACTCGATCGGATATCAGCCGATTTGCCCGGTGCCGTGACCCGGGGCCGCGGCGGTGGTCCGTGCCGGCCCGCACCTTCGACCCTGCTGTTGGCGATCATGAGCGGCTACGAGCGACGCGGTCGGTGGAATGTGCCGAAGCGGCTGACTACCATCGCCCTGTTCGGCGGCGGCGTGGTGGATTTGCGGTACGCCGACTTCACGTCGCCCGAGGTGGAGATCCACAGCTACTCGATCATGGGCGGGCAAACGATCCTGGTGCCGCCCGAGGTGAACGTGGACCTCAGGGGCGTCGGGGTGATGGGCACGTTCGATCACAGCGTCAGCGGCGAAGGGTCACCGGGCGCGCCGTGCGTGCGGATCCGCGGTTTCTCGCTGTGGGGCAGCGTCGGCGTCAGGCGCAAGAAGCGCAAAGCCTCCGACCGGGCATAGACAAACTTCCGATGGTGCGGGCGCGGGCTCGCCCGCTTTTCTTGTCGGCTCCAGACAGCCATTGACCCCCTCCTCGCGAAGGGGGCCGATGGGCGTTGTTGGACGGTGTTACTCGGGATCGCCAGAGTTGTCGGGCGCTGCGTCAGGGGTGGTCGAACCACCACCCGTCGCGTTGTTGATGGCGTCATGCCAAGCCTTGCGCCACGGATTCTCCCTCTTGCCGTTGTTGCCGAACACGAGGATCG
>DATFCF010000853.1:0-6223 GCA_035253445.1 Mycobacterium sp. | reverse complement strand
TGATAGGCCACCCGGCCGACGATCGCGGGCGGGAGCCGGGTCAGCGCCGCGGCATCGCCGTGCGTCAATGCGTCGTCAAGCGCGGTCTGCAGCGGGATCGAGTCGCGGTCGTAGCCGCCGGGCGCGGAAGGGGTGAGGGTGTGCGCGCCGTCGGCGACCACAAGGACGCCGACCGGATCTGCCGCCTCGTCGATCTCGGCACGCAGGCGCCGGCCACGCTCCAACGCGGCGTCCACGTCGTGGTCGGCCGAGAACGCCCGCGCCTCGGCGTGCGCCGCTGGGTTGACCTGTCCGCGAACCCAGCCCGCGATCAACGCACACAACGGCAGTTCCGTTGGCGCCGCCCCCGCCCGGGGAGACAACGCGATCTGCAGGTCGACGCCGTAGCCGGCGAATGTGCCAACCCCATCCGGGCCGACGACCGAATCGGCGGCGCCGACCCCGATGGCGATCCACCGCATCGGCAGCGACGCCGCGGCCGCGAACACCGCCTCCCGCAGGTCGGACAGCTCCGCGGCGGCAATACCAGCCAATTCCGGCACCATGACGGGCGCCGAGGGGACGATCGCGATGGCGCTCAGCACGCCACCAAAGTAACGGTCAGGTGGGCGCTCTGGCGGCGGTGACCGCCTCGCCGCGGGCCAGCGCGGCAGTCGCGACGATCATCACCGCCACGGCGACGACGAGGGTCAGCCAGCCGGCGTCGCCCGGCCGCAACTCCTCGCCCAACACGACGATGCCCAGTATTGAGCCCACAATCGGCTCGGTGACGGTCATGGTCGGCAGCGACGCCGTCAGCGAGCCCGCCCGAAACGACGACTGCTGCCAGGCGGTGCCCGCGACGCCGACCAGCGCCCACACATACAGCTCCGGAGCGCGCACCAATTCCCAGACACCATCGTCGAGACGGTCCACGACGCCCTTCGTCAGCACCGCGAACACACCCCAGAGCGCGCCCGACACCATCGCCAACAGCACGGCGCTGACCGGGCCCTTCCAGATGCCTGCGCCGATCACACACAACACCAACGCTGGGCCCAGTACCGAGATCACCGCCGTCCAGGTCTCCAGCGACGCGCGGGAGTGCCCCGCGGTCGGATTGCCGACGATCACGATGACCGCAACCGATGCGGCAAGCAGCGCGGCCCACGTCCATTCCCATCGGGTCACCCGCCGGTGCGACAGCCGCGCATTGATCGGCAGAGCGAACAGCAACGACGTGACCAGCAGCGCCTGCACGAGCAGCACCGAGCCGAAGCCGAGCGCCGCGGCCTGGAACGCGAATCCGGCGGCGGCCACCAGGCTGCCCAACCACCACTGACGATCGCGAAGCAGGCGCATGAACAGGGCGATATGGCTGACCGGCTCGTCGGTGACCTCATGGGCGGACCGCTGGTGGATGACGTCGCCGACGGCGATGAAGAAGGCAGCGCCGAGGGCGAACAGGACGGCGATGTCCGCCTTCGCCATCGATGACCTCCCGTTGTTGTTCGAGAAGAGCCTAGGCAAGTGCGATCGCAAAGGCGTGGGCACGGGACGCGGGGACCTGTTTGAATAGCGTTCGAGCTATCAGGCGCCGCGTCGCGCGGCAGGTGCGCGGGTTTCCGCGCGGAGGGTACGAGGTGACGGACATGATGACCAGCGATCCAGGTGGGGATGTCTCCACTCCCAAGCCGGCTCCCCGGCCAGGACCGCGCCCCGCCCCCCGCCCCGGCCGGCAGGTGCCGACGGTTGCCCCGCCGGTGTCGAGCGATCCCCACCGGTTCGGCCGCGTCGATCCAGATGGGACTGTCTGGCTGATCACGGGCTCGGGTGAACGCGTGATCGGATCCTGGCAGGCCGGCGACCCCGAGGCGGCGTTCGCGCATTTCGGTCTGCGCTTCGACGACCTGCAGACCGAGGTCGCGCTGATGGAGCGTCGGCTGGAGTCAGGGACCGGCGACGCCCGCAAGATCAAGGCCGCCGCGGCCGCACTGGCGGAAAGTCTTTCTGAGGCGCATGTGCTCGGCGATGTCGACGCGCTGGCCGACCGCCTGTCCACGATCGTCGATCACGCAGACACCGCCGCCGCGGAAGAGAAATCCAAGCGCGAGGAGTACCGGGCAGCACAGTCCGCACGCAAGGAGGCGCTGGCCGCCGAGGCCGAGGAACTGGCCGCCAACTCCACCCAATGGAAGTCCGCAGGCGACCGGCTCCGGGAAATCCTCGACGAGTGGCGCACGATCAGTGGCCTGGACCGCAAGACCGATGACGCGTTGTGGAAGCGCTATTCGGCGGCCAGGGAGATCTTCAACCGCAGGCGCGGATCGCATTTCGCTGAGCTCGACCGCGAACGGGCGGGGGCTCGGCATGCCAAGGAGGCGCTGTGCGAACGCGCCGAAGACCTGGCCGACTCCACGGACTGGGGCGCCACCGGCGCGGCGTTCCGTGACCTGCTGACCGAGTGGAAGGCGGCGGGGCGGGCAGCCAAGGATGTCGACGATGCCCTGTGGCAGCGTTTCAAGGCCGCGCAGGACACCTTCTTCTCGGCCCGCAACGCGGCCAGCGCCGAACGTGACGCCGAGTTCCGCGCCAACGCCGACGCCAAGGAGGCGCTGCTGGCTCAGGCGGAGAAGCTCGACACGTCCGATCTCGACGCGGCACGTTCGGCACTGCGCACAATCGGCGACAAATGGGACGCGATCGGCAAGGTGCCCCGCGAACGCGGCGCTGAGCTCGAGCGACGGCTGCGCGCGGTCGAGAAAAAGGTGCGCGACGCTCCAACGCGGGGCGTCGATCCAGAGGCGCAGGCCCGCGCCGACCAATTCCGCGAGCGCGCCGAACAATTCGAGCGCCAGGCCGAGAAGGCCGCGGCGGCCGGGCGGACGAAGGACGCCGATGAGGCGAGGGCGAGCGCCGAACAGTGGAGGCAGTGGGCCGAGGCCGCGGCCGACGCGCTCGGCAGAAAGACCTAGCCCTTCTCGGGGCCTTCGTCGTCGTCGGTGTCGTCGTCGAGGCTGTCCAGCAGGCTTTTCTTGTGTCGTTCGGCGGCCACGCGACGGCGTTCCTCTTCGGCCGCGAGCTGCAGGGCGGTGCGCGCCCACACCGCACGCGCCCAGTTGATGGTCAGCGCGATGACCGCGATCCAGGCGACGATCAGCCCGATGCCCGGTCCGGGGTGAGGTTCGGGGGCGGTCTGCCGTGACCACACGGCGAGCAGGCCCAACAACGACGCGACCGTGGAGCCGGCCAGCGCAACCCATGCCAGTGCCCATCGTCGGGTCAGCAGGGCAAGCATCGAGAACCCGACGGAAAACACCAGGATCAGCCAGATAAAGACCCGCGACGGCAATGCAATTCCGTTGCGGATCGCCACGTCGTCGCCGACCAGCACGTTGAAGCCCTTGGCATCGCCGGTGTGCGGCAGGACGAAGGTCAACAGCAGTACAAAGACGCAAACCGCGATCACCAATGCCCGTGCACCGGGATCGATTTCACGCGCGACGCGGCGTTCGGCGGCCTCGATGTCGCCCTTGAACTCTTCGAAGTCGCCGTTGTTCTGGTCGCCGGCGCTCACCGCGCGCACCCGGTCGAGGTCGGCTGCTCGGCGGGGGCGCCGATGCCCGGCATGCCGAGGCCGACGCCGTTGGGCCGCTGACCCGCGGCGTGCGCATCGCCTGCCCTGGTACGCCGATGGGTCTGCAACGGGCTGTCGGCGATCAAGTGGTGCGGCGCAGCGCCCGTGACGGTGGTCGTGACGACGTCGCCGGGCCGGATGTCGCGCCCGTTCGGATCGAAATGCACCAGCCGGCCGTCGCGTGCGCGTCCGGACAGGCGGGCGGTGCTCGCATCCTTGCGCCCCTCCCCCGTGGCGACCAGCAGCTCGACTGTGCGCCCGACTTGCGCGGCGTTCTCCTCCAGAGAGATTCTCTCCTGGAGCTCGATCAGCCGCTGATAGCGTTCTTGCACAACAACTTTGGGGATCTGGCCGTCGAGCTCGGCTGCCGGCGTCCCAGGCCGCTTGGAGTACTGGAAGGTGAACGCGCTGGCGAACCGCGCCTTGGCTACCACGTCGAGCGTGGCCTGGAAGTCGTCCTCGGTTTCGCCGGGGAATCCGACGATGAGGTCGGTGGTGATCGCGGCGTGCGGAATGGCAGCCCGGACCCGGTCGATGATTCCGAGGTACTTCTCGGCGCGGTAGGACCGGCGCATGGCCCGCAGCATGGGGTCGGACCCGGACTGCAGCGGCATGTGCAGCGTCGGGCAGACATTGGGTGTATCGGCCATCGCCTCGATCACATCGTCGGTGAACTCGGCGGGGTGCGGCGAGGTGAATCGCACCCGCTCCAACCCGTCGATTCGGCCGCATGCGCGCAGCAGCTTGGCGAACGCGCCTTTGTCGCGCGGCTGATCGGCCCACCTCGTCGGGTCCTCGCGCAAGCGCTCGTCCGTGGCGAACGACACGCCGTAGGCGTTGACGTTCTGGCCTAACAGGGTCACCTCCAGGACACCCTGGCCGACCAGCGACTGCACTTCGGCGAGCACATCGCCTGGCCTGCGGTCGACCTCCTTGCCGCGCAGCGCGGGCACGATGCAGAAGGTGCAGGTGTTGTTGCAGCCGACTGAGATCGAAACCCATGCAGCGTAAGCGGATTCGCGCGCGGCGGGCAGTGCGGACGGGAACTCCTCGAGCGCCTCGACAATCTCGACCTGGGCCGACTTGTTGTGGCGGGCGCGGTCGAGAAGCGTGGGCAGCGAGCCGATGTTGTGGGTGCCGAACACCACGTCGACCCACGGGGCCTTGCGCAGCACCGCGTCGCGGTCCTTCTGGGCCAGGCAGCCGCCTACCGCGATCTGCATGTCGGGGTCGGCCTGCTTGCGAGGGGCCAAATGGCTCAAATTGCCGTACAACTTGTTGTCGGCGTTTTCCCGGACGGCGCAGGTGTTGAAGACAATGACGTCGGCATCGGCACCGTCGGCGGCGCGCCGGTACCCGGCGGCCTCCAGCAACCCGGCGAGCCGCTCAGAGTCGTGCACATTCATCTGGCAGCCGTAGGTGCGGACCTGATAGGTGCGCTGATTCTGGCGAACGGCAGTCTCCGCCGTCGCCTCGTGGGCCACCATCAAAGTCACGGCCCCATGGTACGGACGGGTCCGCGTGAGGATTTGAGCGGATTGACGAGTTCCAGGCACGCTGGGCGTTCCCTGGGTAAGGTCTGCACCCATGGAGACCACAGGGTCGGATGTGAAGGAAGCGAATCCGACTCCAACAGCCGTGCCGATGATCTCGATCAAGGCGGTCAACAAGCATTTCGGCAGCCTGCATGTCCTCAAGGACATCAACCTGGACGTGGATCGCGCAGAAGTGATCGTGGTGCTGGGACCGTCGGGGTCGGGCAAGTCGACGTTGTGCCGCACCATCAATCGGCTCGAGCCCATTGACTCCGGCACGATTGCGATCGACGGTGAGGTGCTGCCCGAAGAGGGACGTAAGCTCGCGCAGCTGCGGTCCGACGTCGGCATGGTGTTTCAGTCGTTCAACCTGTTCGCGCACAAGACAATCCTGGATAACGTCACGCTGGCGCCGATGAAGGTGCGCAAGAAGTCGAAGGCCGAGGCTCGCGAGAAGGCGATGGAGCTGCTGGAGCGGGTCGGCATCGCCAACCAGGCCGACAAGTACCCGGCTCAGCTTTCGGGCGGCCAGCAGCAGCGGGTGGCGATCGCACGGTCGCTCGCGATGAACCCGAAGGTCATGCTCTTTGACGAGCCGACCAGCGCGCTCGATCCCGAGATGATCAACGAGGTGCTGAACGTGATGACGTCGTTGGCCAAGGAAGGGATGACGATGCTGGTGGTAACCCACGAAATGGGCTTTGCCAGGGGCGCTGCGAACCGCGTTGTCTTCATGGACGGCGGTGCCATCGTCGAGACCGCCAAACCGACCGACTTCTTCAGCAACCCGCAAACCGACCGCGCCAAAGACTTTCTCGGCAAGATTCTCCATCACTAACGCTCGGCGAAAGGAACATTCCATGCCGTCTCTCAAAGTGCGGGTCGCAGCCGCAGTTGCACTCGCCATCGCGTTGCCGCTGTCGGTGACCGCCTGTGGTGGCGGTGATGGTGGCGGCGGCGACACGATCGTCATCGGAACGAAGTTCGATCAGCCCGGGCTCGGGCTGAAGAATCCCGATGGCACCATGAGCGGCTTCGACGTGGACGTCGCGAAGTACGTCGCCGAGCAGCT
>DATFCF010000852.1:0-4512 GCA_035253445.1 Mycobacterium sp. | reverse complement strand
CAACGTCGAAGCCTCACACGCCTATCCGCAGTTTCCGCGGTTCCTCGCCGAAGTGGCGCGCGTGCTGCGACCCGGGGGGCACCTGCTGTACGCGGACTTCCGCGGGTACGACGAATTCTCGGCGTGGGAGCAGGCCATGGCCGACGCCCCGATGCGGCAGGTTTCGCAGAGGGGTATCAACGCAGAGGTACTGCGCGGCCTGGAGGGCAACTCGCCGAAATATCTGGAATTGATCGCTCACCATCTGCCCGTGGTCCTGCGTCCCTTTGGCCGCGTATTTGCCGGCGTGCCAGGCTCGCTGATGTACCGCGAGCTACAACGCGGACGACTTTCCTACCGGATGTACTGCTTCGCCAAGGACTGACCGGCGGCACAGGAGACGATCACATGGCAACGGCCACAACGGAGCCCGTACGGCTACCTCCTGGCCCCCGGCTACCCAAGATGCTTCAGGGTATTGCGTTTGTGACGGCGACACACGGAATGTTCGACGCTCTGGCCAAACGGTACGGCGGCACGTTCACCGTCAACCTACCGGTCTTCGGCCAGACCGTGGTGACCAGTGATCCGAATCTCGTCAGGGACTTGTTCACCACGAGCACCGACCTTGTCGAACGTCCGACCACACTCGGTGAGTTCTTCGGCCCGGGATCGCTTTTCAGCCTTGCCGGCAACGAAATGCTCGAGCGCCGTAGACTGCTGGTTCCGCCCTTCCACGGCAAGCGGGTAAGAAGCTACGAGCACACCGTCGAAGAGGAAGTGCTGCGCGAAGTCGCGACCTGGCCGGAGGGCCGTGAATTCGAGACGCAGGGTCCGATGCAGCGGATCACGCTCGGCGTGATCTTGCGCATCGTGTTCGGCGCAGAAGGACAAGCCCTCGCCGAACTTCGCCGCCTGCTGCCGCCTACGCTCTCGCTCGGCGCCCGTCTCGCGTTGCTGCCGTCGGTATTGCGGCATGACTGGGGTCCGTGGAGCCCGTGGGGCCGATTTTTGCGGTACCGGCGCCAAGTCGACGCTGTCGTCGGCTCGCTCATCACCGGCGCGCGAGCCGACCCGGCGCTCGACGAGCGCGGCGATGTGGTCGCGCTGATGGTCCGCGCCCGCTACGACGACGGCGAGCCGATACCTGACCGCCACATCGCCGACGAGTTGCTGACCATGGTGACAACGGGCCACGAGACGACCGCCTCAGCGTTGGCCTGGGCAGTGGAGCGGATTCGGCGCCATCCACTGTTGATCTCGCGACTGACGGAAGAAGCTGACGCCGGCGGATCCGAACTGCGCCAGGCCACGATCTGTGAAGTGCAGCGCACCCGTCCGGTGATCGACGGCTTGTCGCGTCGCACGGTCAATCGAATCAGGTTGAGCGACTGGGTCATCCCGGAGGACACCACGGTGATCTTCAGTATCCGACTGGCCCATGCGTCCGAACGGAGTTTTCCCGACGCTACGTCCTTCAACCCAGACCGATTCGTCGGTGCCGTCCCGAATCCGTTCGAGTGGATTCCGTTCGGCGGCGGCGTGAACCGCTGTATCGGCGCGGCGCTGGCCAACATGGAGATGGATGTCACCCTGCGCACCCTGCTGCGGGAGTTGCGGTTCGCGCCAACCGATGCGCCGGCCGAGCGCCGTCACAGCCGCGGTGTGACGACTGCGCCGGCACGGGGCGGCCGCGCTGTCGTTTACCGGCGAGCCGCCGAGGTGTGCAGGGATGCTGACTCTGCATCGACCGCCATCAATGCCGTCGGGCTCGCGCCGGTCGAGCAGACCGCTTTTCTCACGCTGTACGCACGTGCGCTCGACAGTCGCTGTCAACGGCCGATTCTGTTCGACAGCCTTGCCCCTGACGTGGCCGCAAAGCTGAACTACGACTTCGACGCGTTGCGAGTACCCGCCAGCGTGCGATGCCCGGTGGCGTTGCGCGCCAAGATGCTCGACGAGCGAGTGCAAACGTTTGTTTCTGAGCACCCCGACGCGATCGTCGTCGACCTGGGCGCAGGCTTGGACAACCGCATCGTGCGCAGCCGCCCGCCCTCGACGGTGGACTGGTACAACGTTGATCTGCCTGCTGTCATCGCGCTGCGTGACGCGGCCCTGCCCGCAGGTCGCCAGGAACACTCCGTCGGTGCGCGCATCGGCGATCCTGGCTGGGCCCATGCAATCCCGGCCGATCGACCCACCATCCTTGTCGCCGACGGCCTGACAGCGTTCCTCAGCGAGCCCGTGATGGTCAACTTGTTCCAGACGGTGACCGACCACTTCCGCACTGGTGAGCTTGCGTTCAACGACTACGGTCGCGTTGGGCGGGTCGGCCGAACGGCGATGAAGCTTGCCCCGCAACGCAGCGTCAAGGCCTTCGGCCCGAACTGGAACAACCCGGGGTTCGCCGATGCTCGCCGTCCTGAGGAGTGGAACCCGCGGCTGACGCTGGTTGAGGAAATCAGCCTGGCCGACGCGCCCGAGGTCGAACTGTTTCCATTGCATATGCGGCTGGTCAGCCGATTGGCTCGGCATATCCCCGCGCTGGCGCGAAAAGCGCGGATTCTGCGCTACCGGTTTTGACCTCTGATGCGCAGGATCACGAATGAGTGCGCTTGCAGCTGGGTCGTTTCCGCAACAACGACGGGCTCACTCCAGGCCAGCACCACCTCGCCGCTGACCGGGAGGTCGACGACATTCGTGCCGAGATTGCAGGCGATCACCAGCGACCCGCGCTGCATGATGATCCACCGCTGGTCTTCTTCGTACTCGACGCGCAAGTGATCCAACCACGGGTCGGCCATGTCAGGTTCGGTGTGTCGCAGCGCAATCAGCGCTTGATAGACCCGCCGCAGTCGTCCGTGGTCGTTTTCATCGACCTCGGCCCAGTTCAGCCTGGAGCGCTCGAAGGTCGCAGGATCCTGCGGGTCGGGAATTTCGTCGGCGTCCCAGCCGTGTTCGGCGAACTCTCGCTTGCGGCCCTCGGCGGTGGCCCTTGCCAACTCCGGCTCGGGATGGCTGCTGAAGAACTGAAACGGCGACGAAGAACCCCACTCCTCGCCCATGAAAAGCATTGCCGTATAGGGAGATCCGAGTACCAGCGCCGCCTTCACGGCAAGCTGGCCGAACGTCAGATTCTGCGAAGGGCGATCACCGACCGCGCGGTTGCCGACCTGGTCGTGAGTCAGGGTGTACGCGAGCAGCCGCGTCGCCGGGATCGTCGACGTGTCCAGCAGGCGCCCATGGCGGCGGTGCCGAAACGATGAGTAGGTGCCCGCGTGGAAGTAGCCGTTCTTCAGTGTTTGCGCCAACGTCTCCAGTGAGCCGAAGTCGGCGTAGTAGCCTTGCCGTTCACCCGAAACCGCGGCGTGGATGGCGTGGTGGATATCGTCGTCCCACTGGGCGGTCATCCCGTATCCGCCGTGATCTCGCGAAGTGATCAGCCGCGGATCGTTGCGGTCGGTCTCGGCGATCAGTGACAGTGGACGGCCCAATTCCTGTGCCAGCGTGTCGGTTTCAGCGGATAACTCCTCGAGAATGTGAATTGCCGTGGTGTCGACCAGTGCATGCACCGCGTCGAGCCGCAGCCCGTCGGCATGGAAGTCACGCATCCAGCGCAGCGCACAGCCGACGATGTAGCGGCGCACCTCGTCGGCGTCCGCGTCGGCGATGTTGACCGACTCGCCCCACGGGTTGCTTCCCGACGACAGATACGGACCGTACCTCGGCAAATAATTTCCCGACGGGCCAAGGTGATTGAACACCGCGTCGATCAGCACGCCAAGGCCGCGCCGGTGGCAGGCGTCGACGAAACGAACCAGGCCATCGGGCCCGCCGTAAGGCTCGTGCACCGCGTACCACAGCACGCCGTCATAACCCCAGCCATGTGTGCCGCCGAAGGCGTTGACCGGCATCAACTCGACGAAGTCGACACCCAGATCGACGAGATAGTCCAGCTTCTCGACAGCGGAGTCGAACGTGCCGCCCGGTGTGAACGTTCCGACGTGCAGTTCGTAGATCACCCTGCCCTCGATCGGCCGACCGGGCCAGTCGCGGTCGGACCATGCGTCAGGGGCCGGCTGCCACAGCTGCGACCGCTCGTGCACGCCGTCGGGCTGGCGGGGGGAGCGCGGGTCGGGCAGCACCGTCGGGTCGTCGTCGAGCACGAAGCCGTAACGGGCATCGGTACGCGCGTCGACGTCCGCGCGCCACCAGCCGTCGTCCGATCGGCTCATCGGATGAAGCGTGCCGTCGATGTCGAGGCGAACCCGCGAGGGCCGAGGCGCCCACACCGCGAACTCAGTCGTCATCGCGTTCCAGCAGCGCCACAGGAAGTTCGGCCAACAACTCGGACACGAGAACCCTGCCGCTGAACCGGCCGCCGCCGATGCGGTCGACCCATACCCCCGTCGGCACAACCAAAGCCGTCTCGCCCCAGCCTGTTTCGGCAAGCCGCACCGTGTGCCGCGTCACCACCGCGAGCACGTCGGCGCCGCGACGGAACGCCACCACATGCTCGGCGGCGGGTCCCTG
>DATFCF010000851.1:0-6964 GCA_035253445.1 Mycobacterium sp. | reverse complement strand
GTAAGGGTCTCGACGAATCCCGCGGGGTCGAACTCGTAGTCGATGAACGTGAAGGCCGGCGCATCAGGGTGTTGGCGGGCTTGCTTTCGCAGCAAAGCAGGGATGAAGGATTCGATTACCGGCATCACAACACCTTTCCGTGCTGACCCTGGTCACGGAAACATAACGTTACCCCGCTATGGCGCAGACTTGTCGCCGTTCTCTAGTCGCTAGTGATCCGAACGTGGCTATTATTTGCGCAAGGAAAAATAACCGGAAAAGCGTTCTTTGCCTCAGGGGTGAGATTTGATCATGGCAACTGATATTGCTGCAGGTCAAAAGCGCCGCTGGCCCGCCCCGGGGGGACGTTCCTGTACTCGGAGTTTCTTTGCTGAATCTCAGGTTGCGTCGCCGCACACAGGCGCACCGACGAAACCGCTTCGCTGGTGAGGGAGTGTGGAAGTTGAATCGGAAGGGTGGCCCATGTCCGCCCCTCGGACGTCGCCCTCCACGAGCCCTGGCCGCCCACTCGATTAGCACCCGCCGTACGGCATGTTCATCGCATTGCTGAATATTTGCGTCAAGCATCTGTCGAGAGTTTTTTAGCACGATAAACGGCATATCTAGTGCATCGTATGATGTTGCTGTATCCGCTCCGCTCGCCGCATCGGCCGTCGGGAGGCTTCGGGCTTGAGACGAAGGCTGGGCTGACGTCGGCATCGCCGGCTCATCCAATCTTGGTTCGTCGTTGGCCTTCGGTCCCCGATTTTGGGGGCACCCAGCAGCTCTCCGGCACAAACAGAAGCAGCCCAAGCATGTTTGCTGTTTTTGCATATCTGCGTGCATTCAGCGAGGGTCGCAGCAGCAGTGAGTATCGATCGAGAAAATCGTAAAGGCCTGCCAATGGTATCGCTTGGCGTGATGATTATCGCCAATCGAAAGCAATAGCGAACTTCTAATTAATCAATTTCTGAACGGCAGGCCAAACCAATGACAAACTTGTCGGCTATATTGACCCGCTCGGCGCCGGAGTGGCGAATTCATTTAGCCTGAGTAATTCTTCCTTGGCAACGGCGGCAATGCTCCACGCCGCGGCCGCGCATCAACCACCCTTCTATCGTGCGATCGCGGCAACACTCTGTCCGGCATCGAAGGCCTGGGAGCCGAGCATCATCTACCTCAGACGGCCCCACACCTGTAGAGGTAGTGGGTGCTACATCACGTCCGATCGACGTCAACTCGTGTCGATATGGTCAATTTTTTGGCGGCACCGAACCACCCACCGATCATGGTCAGCGGGAGCCGCTGCATTGAGGTGGAGCCTGCTCCCCGAACGTTAACCCCGGAATGTCCCACAAACGGGACAGCCGGCCCGAGCGCAACATTCTCCGAAGGGTTTGCTACGGGTTGGAAACAAACGCAGACGAGGGATTTCCCGGTGCGGAAGTGCAGGAAGCACTGAACTGCGATCGCGGCAATGGCCCGCTGATTCGCGATGCTCGTTGTGGGCCGACGAGATCACTGCGCCTCACCGGCTGGACAGCGGCCGGTCCGCCATCAGCCCCTGCAAGATGCAGAGATCTTGTCCTCGATGTCGCTGACAAGCTCAGGTAGATGGTCGTTGAGATAGAAGTGATGACCGGTGAACACCCGCACGGTGAATTCGGACGTCGTGCGCGCAGCCCACGGCACCACCTTTTCGTAGGTGGCGACTTCGTCGTCGTCGCCCAGAAACGCATGGATAGGGCACGACACGGTCACCTCAGGTGGGCACTCGTAGTTCGCGATGGCCCTGAGCCCCCGCAGTGTGGGCAGGATCTTCGCCGCGAATTCCTCGTTCAGGAGGAACTCCGGATCCGCACCGGTCATCTCGCTCACGGCACTGAGCAAGCCGCGATCGGACTCCGGTATGTACTCATCGCCGATACGGCCGGGTGCGGCACAGGCCGAGACGAACAGGGCGACAATAGGCCTTCCCGCCGCCTCGAACCGACGGGCGACATCGAACGCCAGGAGAGCACCCATGCTGTGGCCGAAGAAAGCGACCCCTCCATCGGATTGATCCAGCGGTGACAGCATCTGGGATACCCGCTCGGCGAGATCCGGAATGCCGCCGAAAGACCCCAGATCGTGGATACCGCGCTGGCCTGGGTATTGGACCGCGATACGTTTGATGTCGCTGGTGAACGCGTCGGCGAACGGGATGTAATACTGCGCCGATCCCCCGGCGTGCGGAAAGATGTAGAGCTTCGGCTTGCGCCCGGTCACGCGGCCACAGTACCGCCGGCACGTTCTCTCAACGACGAGGTTGCGCCTTTGTCGGGTGCTGAGCAAGTTAGAGCAGGTAGCGATACGCCGGCGAGCCGGGCTCCAGTTCCTCGACGTGAATGTCGGAGGCGCGCATGCGATTCAGCAGGCCCTCGAGGTCGGCGGCCGAACTCAGTTCGATGCCGACGAGCGCTTCCCCGGTTTCCCGGTTGTTGCGCTTGACGTATTCGAACAGCGTGATGTCGTCGCCGGGCCCGAGGACAGTGTCGAGGAAGCGCCGCAGCGCGCCGGGCTCCTGGGGGAAGTCGACCAGGAAGTAGTGCTTGAGACCGAGGTGGACCAACGAGCGCTCGAGGACTTCGTTGTATCGCGAAACGTCGTTGTTGCCACCGGAAATCAGGCAGACGACAGTCGATCCCGGCTCGATATCGGCCTCCATCAGACCCGCGACCGACAGTGCACCCGCCGGCTCGGCGATGATGCCTTCGTTCTGGTACAGGTCGAGCATCGCCGTACACACCGCGCCCTCGTCGACCGTCGTGATCGACACCATGTCTCCCGCTGCGGCGAGCGCCGCGTAGGTCAGCGTGCCTGCGCGGTTCACCGCGGCGCCATCGACGAACTGATCCACGTGATCGAGCGTGACAGGCTTGCCCTCGGCCAGCGCAGCGATCATCGCGGCGGCGCCGGCAGGCTCGACTCCCAGCACCGACGTGCTGGTGGTGCGGTCGGCCAGATAAGTGGTGATGCCTGCGATGCACCCCCCGCCGCCAACCGGCACGATCACCACGTCCGGCTCTGCGTCGAGCTGGTCGAGAATCTCAGCGGCGATGGTGCCCTGACCCGCCATCGTGCGCAGATCGTCGTAGGGCGGCACCAACGTGGCGCCGGTGCGAGCGACGTCATCCAGCGCGGCGCCGGCGGCATCGTCGTAGGTCTTACCGCCGACGATCAACTCGATGAACTCACGCCCGTGGTAGCGGATGCGGTCGCGCTTCTGCTTCGGCGTCTTGGCGGGGATGTACACCCGGCCGTGTATGCCCATCGACCGGCACGCCATCGCGAAGCCCTGTGCGTGGTTGCCTGCCGATGAGCACACCACTCCGGCGGCAATCTCCTCGGCGGACAGTTGCATCAGCAGGTTGTGGGCGCCACGCAGCTTGTAGGACCGCACCGCCTGCTGGTCTTCACGTTTGAGATAGACCGTGGCGCCGGTGGCCTCCGACAGGCGTTCACTGAACTGCAGCGGGGTGCGGGCCACCACGGCGGAAATTCGCTGAGCGGCCTCATCGATGTCGGCGGCGCGTAGCGGCACGGACATTCCAGTTCTTGGGCTCTGGCTCAGTTCAGCGGACACCGGTCAATGGTGCCACCAACCTGCAGTTTTCAGTTAACCGGGGTCAAGACGAACACCGGAATCTGGCGGTCCGTCTTCGTCTGGTACTCCGCGTAGTCCGGGAAGGCCGCGACCGCACGCTCCCACCACACAGCCTTCTCATCGCCGATGACCTCGCGCGCCTCGTAGTCCTTGGTCACGGGGCCGTCTTGCAGTTCGACGCGCGGGTGCGCCTTGACGTTGTGATACCAGACAGGGTGCTTCGGAGCCCCGCCAAGCGAGGCCACGATCGCATACTGACCGTCGTGCTCGACCCGCATCAACGGGGTCTTGCGGATCTTTCCGGTCTTGGCCCCAATGGTGGTCAGCAGGATGAGGGGCTTGCCCTTCATGTCGGTGCCCTCGGTGCTGCCGGACTCAAGGATCTTGTCGGCGTGGTCGCGCACCCAGTCCCACGGGCTTGGTTCGTAATCACCGGAAAGTGGCATGCGACCAGCTTAAGCCGACGAGGAGTGCGCAGCCTTATCGGATGTTTCGGTTGCCCGAAAACTGACTTGCGAGTTATCGTCAATCCATGACGACGCACGACGAAGTCAGCATCGCAGGCGTTGCCTGGCCGGTGTACAAGCTGCTCGCGCTCGCAGTCGGCTTCATCGTCCTGGTGATCGTCGCCGTCGCGACGGCCAGTGCCGCGCCGTCCGTGCTCGCCGCCGCGGCCGCGGGCACCGTGGTGTGGCTGGGCCTTGGCGCCTTCCACTCGACGCGCCGCTAGTCCTCCAAAAGCCCCCGCAGCGTTTCCAGGTCGGCGGCGACCGCCGCCACATCACCGTCGAGATCCGCGTCGCTCATCCCGGCCCGTCGCCGCACCGTGAACAACACCTCGCAGCGAGATTCGCCAACCCCGCCCGGAATTACCCGCAGCGGGTTGTAGACCGCCTCCCCCGATGGCAGCGTCACCACGTGATCGAGCACGCCGAACTCGTTCCGGGGCGAGAACTCGACGGTCACCTGACCCATCGGGGAATCGGCCACCCAACCCTCGGCGGTCTGCCGTAGTCCGCCCTGCGCCAGGCCCGCGGCCCACCGCCGCCATTCGTGCGGATCGGCGGCGAACTCGTACACCGCCTCGGGCGCGGCCTCAATCCAAACACTCACGTGTCGCGATTCCATCTCTTCATCGTGGCGCACACACTGAGCGAATGGACACGTCACGTTCCGAAATACACCGTGTGCAGTCCTGGCTGCGGCCCGGCAACCCGGAAAGCGTGCTGCCGGTGCTCGCTGCCGTGTTGTCGGCCATGGCGCTGCAGGTTGCGATTCCGAAGAGCTACACACTGGTTCCGCGCTGGCCGCTGCTGGTGTTGGAAGCTCTGCTGCTGGTAGCCCTGCTGGTGATCAACCCACTGGTGATGACCCGCCGAACCCGTTTCGGCCGATACGCCACCTGGGCGCTGCTGGCGGCCATCACACTCGACAACACGCTGTCCGCGGTGCTGCTGGACATCCGCATCCTCACCGGCGATGTCAGCAACGACGCGGCGGTGCTGCTCGGCAGCGGCGCGGCGATCTTCGGCACCAACATAATCGTGTTCGGCATCTGGTACTGGGAGCTTGACCGCGGCGGCCCGTTCGCTCGCCACGCCGGCGAGCGTCCGTACCCCGACTTCATGTTCCCCCAGATGACGACTCCGAATGTCGCCAAACCGGATTGGCGACCGACCTTCGTCGACTACCTGTATGTCAGCGTGACGAATGTGATGGCTTTCTCGCCGACCGACACGATGCCGCTGGCGCGATGGGCCAAGTCGATGATGACCATTCAGGCAATGGTGGCGCTTTCCACCGCCGGGCTTGTAATCGCAAGGGCAGTGAACGTTTTGGGTTAGCCGTGCGACGATAGGGCAATGTCCCGATCTGATGCCGCCACCACGACGTGACTCGGATCGTTCATCTACTGACCCTGCTGGCGGTCAACGCTGTTCCGGCTGCCGGCTGGTTCGTCGAGGGGTGGTCCGCCGGCACGACGCTTGTCGTTTACTGGTTCGAGACGCTCGCGGCGTGCCTGTTCGTTTCGGCTCGGATCGCTGCTCATCAGCGCCTGAGCCCACGCCGTGGACACTTCAGCTACCGAGCACCCAAATCCGACCGGCAACGCGCGCAGAGCTCACAGAGCTCCTATATTCACGGGTTTCTCGTCACGAGTCTCGTCTTCTCCGCGGCACATGGTCTCTTCCTGGGTGGCATCCTGTTCGTGCTTGCCCACAACGGCCAGGGCGATCTGGCGGGCGTCGACTGGCAGAGCGTGAAAGTCGGTGGCCTGTATGTCCTTATCGCGCTGGCCGTCGACTTCGTCGTTGATCTGCTCAGCTTGCGCCAGTGGTCGTTTTGGCAGGTCGAGGCAACGGCGAATCGAAGCCTCGGTCGCGTCGTCGTCGTACATCTCACGCTCGTACTCGGTATGTTCGGCGCCGCAATGACCGATGCCTCCGCGCTATTCGGAGTCTTTGTCGTCCTCAAGACGATGTACGCGCTGAGCACAGCGCTGCCTCAGTGGGAGCCGGCGACGCCGCCTCAATGGCTCAGCCGCGTGATGAATCGCCTGCCGAACGTGCACCCGGGCGAACGGTTCGAGGACATGTGGGCCAAAGACCGCACCGACGAAGCCGAACGGCGCGACAGAAACGAACAACCGTGGACCGGCGCGCGCCGTTAGGCGAACAACTGGTTCAGCTCACCGAAGTTCGCCGCCGGAGCGAGACCGTCGAACCTTCCGGCGTCGGCGATCTGCCGTGCGGCAGAAAGGAATGCGCCCCACGCGACCCGGGACAGCGCGGATCCGACGCTGACGCGGCGCACGCCGAGCTCGCCAAGTTCGCTCACCGTCAACCCGGTCGCCGATCCCATCAACACGTTGACCGGGTGAGGGTGCAGCGCATCCACCAACGATGCGATGTCTTCCCGGGTCCGCAGACCGGGCGCGTACAGCACGTCCGCGCCGGCATCGGCGAAGGCCTGCAATCGCGTGATGGCTTCGCGCAGGGCGTCCGGGTGGTCGTAGAGAAAGCACTCGGCTCGCGCGGTCAGAAGTACGTCGGCTCCTGACTGGTCGATCGCCGATCGCGCAACGCGTACGCGTTCAACCGCTTCCGGTAACGAATACAGTGGCTCTTCGGTGCGACCGCTGGCGTCCTCGATGGACAACCCGGCCACTCCGGTGGCGACGCAGCGGGCGACGTTGACCGCCACACCTTCCAGATCGTCGGAGTAGCCGGCTTGGAAGTCAGCGTTGACCGGCAGGTCCACCGCGCCGACGATCCCTGCAATGTTGCCGAGGACCGCATCGACGCCCACTGCCGTCGGCGTATCCGGCTGGCCCGCGGC
>DATFCF010000850.1:0-2526 GCA_035253445.1 Mycobacterium sp. | reverse complement strand
CAACGTTCCCGACGGGGGCGCGCCACGGAGATAGCTGACTACCCGACCGGACGTGGACCCGGTTTGGAGGTCACCATCGTTCTTCGAGGAAGCAAGTTTCTGGCGAATCCTCTCGACACCGGGGTGTGGCTGCGCTAACGGGCACCCTCGGTGTCGTCGAAGAACGACCAGCCGTCGGTGTGTTGCACTTCCATCCGCCAGCCGAGTTCGCTGTTGTCGGCACGGACGTCGACGAACCAGGCGTGTGCGTCCTCCGCGCTCTCGATGTCCTTGGTCTCGACGACAGTGCCGGTGGGATCGAGTACTCGATAGGTAGCCATGCCCGTTCGATTGCCCGCAAACGTGCAGTGTTAACCGTCGAGACGGGACGGCTCTGTGTCCGGTGACCGCTACGGTGGCGTGGATCCTGCCGGCGGCCGCGGGACTCGGGTGAATACCCTGCATCACTTGTTTCCGTCGTCGGGTGCGGCCGGTGCCAAAGGGTATGCGGACGGGGGCGAGCAAGCGCGTATGAACGCGATACACGCGGACAGCCGGGCCGATTGCTGGTACATCGGATGCATGGATTCTCACCCGTGGATTGACACTCATGTCCATCTGGTCGACTTCCTGCAGCGGCCGGGGCGGATGCACTGCCGGTGAAGAAGAAATGGTCGACGGCCGAACCTGTGCGTCCGGACTACTACCTCGACGACAACGCACCGTGTCACTATCATTCGCTCACCGACGCGACGGTCCTCGATGTCCTTCCGGACCTCGAATCAAACGGCGTGCTCGAGGTCGCGCCGCTCGTCTGTGGGGTTCGACCCGACCGACCTGCTGGCGATCGAGCACCTCGAGTTCGCTGGAGCCGGTCGGATCGGTGGGCCGGTGTCGGCGAGGTGATGTTCCGGCACGACGATCTCACGAACCTGACGTATGGGGATGAGGTGCCGTCACCGGATCACGTCGCGATGGACCCCGTTCTGGACTTCTGCGCGCAAAACGATGCGCCGATCTCGCTCCACCACGATTCGAGTTCCGTGAAAATGCCGGATCGGCACGAATACGCCGGAAGCCTCCAGCGTGCCCTCGAGCGTCATCCGTCGACCTCGGTGGTCTGGTGTCACGCAGGAGTGTCCCGGCAGGTCGACCCATCCGGCCAACTGATTTTGGTATGCGGGATGATCGAACGGCATCGCAATCTGACAGTCGAGTTGTCGTGGGTGCTGCTCGATCGTATCGCCGACGAGAGCAGCGCAGACAAGGACTGGGTGAGACTCGTTGCGCGACAACCGGAGCGGTTCGTGGTCGGTACCGACGCCGTGGCACGGGCCGACACGGTCGACACCCGGGGCCGGCAGATCCGAACCTTCCTCTCCGCGCTTCCGGCGAGTGCGGCGGAATGCGTGGGGTTTCGCAACGCCGAGGCCCTGTGGTTCGGATAGAGCGTTGGGATGGGCGCAGCATCGAAACCTGAGCTGGGTACACCGTCGACGCTGATAACGGGAAGGGGCATGCGTATCTGGTCTGACGGGTCGTCTCATCGGCGCGTTCAGCTGGCCGAATAGCGCACGCTGTCGTCCTCGGGTCGGAAACGGCGTGAGAAGTGCCATGTCGTCTGTCGGTGCCGCAAGCTAGCGTCGAGTGGTACCCGACAGCTGAGGAGTAGCGATGAGCGCGGTCACGAAGAATCAACCACTCGGCACCCCCACCTGGATCGACCTGGGCATTCCCGACCTCGACCGGGCGATGACCTTCTACGGGTCGGTCTTCGGGTGGGCGTTCGACGTGGGTCCCGAGGAGTACGGGCGGTACACGATGTGTCTGCTCGGCGGCAAGAAGGTCGCCGCGCTGATGCCAAATGCCGACGAGAACGCCACCGAGTTCTGGTGGAACGTCTACCTGGCGACCGATGATCTCGATGCGACTCTCGCTCGCTCCGCAGATGCGGGTGGCACTCTGCTGGTGGAGCCGATGGATATCGCCGACCAGGGGCGGATGGCGATGGTGCGGGATCCGGCCGGTGCGCAGTTCGGCCTGTGGCAGGGGCGGGCGCACGTTGGCTGCGAACTGGTAAACGAGCCGAACACGTTGTTGCGCAACGACTTGGTGACACCGAATCCCGGCCCTGCGCGGGACTTCTACACGGCGGTGTTCGACTTCACGCTGGACGGGAACGACGACCTGCCCGGAGTGGACTTCACCTTTCTGCGCAGACCGGACGGGCACGAGATCGGTGGCATCGTGGGTGACCCGGCCGCCTCGGAATCCTCTTGGGGCACGCTCTTCCAGGTTGCCGATGCGGACGCGGCCGTTGCCGCAGCCCGGGCCAACGGGGGCACCGCGGAGGACCCGACGGACATGGCATACGGGCGGACCGCGGATGTCACCGATCCCTTCGGGGCAAAGTTCACGGTAGGTTCCCCGCTCCTGGGTGGGCAGGGGTAGAGGGGTCTCGGGGATGTAGCTATCCGGTTCGGAAAGTGCCGGCGCTGCTCGAAGCCTTGTGTCCGAGTGAGAAAGGACGTGCCGGTCTCTCGGTGA
>DATFCF010000849.1:0-3119 GCA_035253445.1 Mycobacterium sp. | reverse complement strand
CCCCGTCGGCGTGTGCGCGCTGCAAGGCGGTGAGCATCGTCGGGTATTCGGCCGCGCTGACACCGTTGCGGTTCAGCCCGGTGTCCACCTTCACCGTGACGGTGGCGGTGCGGCCGGTGCGTTCGACGGCGTCGAGTAGTTCAGCGAGCTGGCGCACCGACGACAGCGCGATCTGGATGTCGGCGGCTACGGCGGGGGCGAAATCGGTGCCGGGCGGGTGCAGCCATGCCAGTACCGGCCCGGTGATGCCGTCACGGCGCAGGGCCAGTGCCTCATCGACGGTGGCGACGCCCAGTTCAGCCGCGCCTGCGGCCAGGGCGGTGCGGCCCACCTGGGCGGCTCCGTGTCCGTACCCGTCGGCCTTGACGACAGCCATCACCTGCGCCGAACCCGCGTGCTCACGCAGTAATCGCACGTTATGCGCTATCGCGTCGAGGTCCACCACCGCCTCAGCGGCGGCGTTGGGCCGCACGGACGTCGTCAGCTCAGTCGTTTGCATGGTCTCCTCACCCTGGCCGATTGTCCCAGAACCGGTTTGTGACGCAGAACCTGCGCTTGTTGTCGGGATCGGGTGGCAAATATGCGGTAACCGCCTCATGTGTCGAAGCCGGTCGGTTGAGCACACTGAGGGCGTGCGCGGGCTGCGTCTGCCACGTCGGCTTTTTGCCCCGAATTCGGGATCGGTAGCCGGCCCCGCCAGCTTTACTGGACCGCAACTGGCAACGCCAACGGGGCGGCGCCCTACGAAAGGAAGCGATCTTGAACCGGATCACGCGGTTCGCGACAATGCTGCTGGTGGTGGCCGGCGGCGTGGGCCTGGCCGGGCTGGTAACGGGCACAGCTGCGGCCCAGGGCCCCAGCTACCAGGGCGGCAACTGTCCTCCCGGTGTCACGTGCACCCACTGGTTTCCCGGTGAACCTGCGCCTCCGGGGGGTCAGGTACTGAGTTGGGACTGGAACGTCCCCCACGACTGGTACTGGAACTCCGAGGGCATCGTCGACGTCACCACCAACACGATCTACCCGTGGCAGGGCGTTCCGCACCTGGCACCGCCGCCACCGGCTCCCGTCGGCCCTCCGCCTCCTCCGCTGCAGGGTCCGCCGCCGGGTTCGCCGTTCTGCAGCCCGCGCGGTGCGCTGATCATCATCCCGCCGATCTGCGACGAGATCGGCATCGACTGGCCGCCCGGTTCGCTGCAGCGCTAGAAGCACTCGTCGGGCCCGCCGCCCTATGTCGAGGGGTGGCGGGCCGATCAGTGCGCGAAGGGCTGCACCTCGTCGAAGTGGCCGCCGGGCTTGAGCGCGTCGAGGTGGGCCAGCGCCGTGATGGTGTCGTCCTTCAGCGCCCTGGCCAGGTCGGCAGAGAAGCCTTCCCGCACGACGATGCGCAATACCGCGATGTCGCTGGCGTCGTCGGGCATCGTGTAGGCGGGCACCTGCCAGCCGTAGGCGCGCAGCGCGTGGGACACGTCGAACTCGGTGTAGCCGGGCTTGCCGGCCAGCCGGAAACTGACCACCGGGATCGCCGAACCGTCGGAGATGATCTCGAAGTGCTCGCTTTCCCGTAGCTGGTCGCCGAGCCACCGCGCGGTCTGCGATAGACACTGCATCACCTGCGTGTAGCCGGCCCGGCCCAGGCGCAGGAAGTTGTAGTACTGGCCGACGACCTGATTGCCCGGCCGGGAGAAGTTCAGCGTGAAGGTCGGCATATCGCCGCCGAGATAGTTAACCCGGAAAACCAGATCGTCGGGCAGGTGCTCCTTGTTGCGCCACACCACGAAGCCGATGCCGGGGTAGGTCAGGCCGTACTTGTGGCCGCTGACATTGATCGACACCACCCGCGGCAGCCGGAAGTCCCACTCCAGGTCGGGGTGCAGGAACGGCACCACGAAGCCGCCGCTGGCCGCGTCGACGTGCACGGGCACATCCACGCCCCCGTCCTTCGCGACCTTGTCGAGCGCGGCGCAGATCTCGGCGATGGGTTCGAGTTCGCCGGTGAACGTGGTTCCCAGAATCGCCACCACACCGATGGTGTCCTCGTCGATGGTGTCCAGCACCTGTTCGGGGGTGATGACGTAGCGGCCCTGTTCCATCGGCAGATAGCGCGGCTCGACGTCGAAGTAGCGGCAGAACTTCTCCCACACCACCTGCACGTTGGAACCCATCACCAGATTGGGCGTGCGGGACTTCCAGTTCTTGCCGACCTTGTCCCGCCACCGCCATTTCAGTGCCAGCCCGGCCAGCATTACTGCCTCGCTCGACCCGATGGTGGAAACCCCTGTGGCACTGGACGGGTCGTCATCGCGCAGATCCTCGGCGTGGAACAGATCGGCCACCATGCAGACACACCGCTGCTCGATCGCCGCGGTGGCCGGGTACTCGTCCTTGTCGATCATGTTCTTGTCGAATGTCTCGGCCATCAACGTCTCGGCCTGAGGGTCCATCCAGGTGGTGACGAACGTCGCCAGGTTGAGCCGGGAGCTGCCGTCCAGCATCAGCTCGTCGTGGATGAACCGATAGGCGGCGTCGGGCTCCATCGCCTTGTGGGGCAACCGCAGCGACGGCACCGGCGCCATCGCCAGCCGCCCGGTGTACGCCGGCGAGATCTGCGGGCCGTGAGTGTGCTTGCGCGACATGGCAAGTCCTTTCCTTTAAAGGGTGGCGATGGCGCCCCGGACGTGGGCGAGAATGCGCGACGCCGACGTCGGGGCTGGATGGGGTCCGGGATCGTGCGCGGACAGCTTGGCGGCGCGGGCGTGCACAAAGGCCGCCGCGGCGGCGGCTTCCGCGGCGGGTAGCCCAGCCGCCAGCAGGGCGCCGATGATGCCCGACAGCACGTCGCCCGAACCGGCGGTGGCGGCCCATGATTGACCGGCGGGGTTGAGGTAGACCGGCCCACCCGGTTCGGCGATGACCGTGATGTTGCCTTTGAGCAGGACGGTGACGCCGAGGTGGTCGGCCAGCTTGCGGGTGGCGGCGACGCGATCGTCGCCGGGCGGTGAGCCGGCCAGTCGCGCGAATTCTCCTGCGTGCGGCGTTAATACGGTCGGCGCGCGGCGATTGACCACCAGGTCGGGGTGCGCAGCCAGGATGGTCAGACCGTCGGCGTCGACGATCAC
>DATFCF010000848.1:0-3898 GCA_035253445.1 Mycobacterium sp. | reverse complement strand
GGTCGACCTGTCGGAACCACCGCAGCGCCGCCATCATGGGGCGGCTGGGGCACCCAGCACAGGCTCATTTGCCCGTGCGTGGGCCACTTGCTTGTCATCGGCCACGGCCAAAGGCTAGCAAGTAGACAATCACTTTTGTTTTACTTTGCAACCTTGCTCCGGGTCTTGCGCCTTCGCCCTGCGGTTCGGCCGCGGCGGGCGCTCCAAACTGGGGACGAAGGTCCCTGTTGCCTGGGGATTTGGTATCCCACACTAGAGACATAAACGTTCCGGTCGCCGTCAGCATCGTCGGCTATCGTGACGGCACGCGCGTCAGGGCGGCTTGCAGCGGAGTGTGATGCGATGGCTACATCCAGGCCCTCAGCCCGGGGGACCCTGGCGACGCTGCGCGCCATTCACGAGCAGTTCGTCACCGGGGACGTCGACGCTGCCTTCCTCGAATCCACGCCGCTGCGGCCCGAAGTCGCCGAGAGCTGGCGCCGCAGCGTCGCCGAAGGCGTCGACCCGGATTGCATCACCGAACACGCTGTTCCGGATGACATGTCCCGCCTTCGCGATGCGCACCCACTGTCGGCGGCGATGCCCATCATCCGCCAATTGCTCGTGGAAGACGCCGCTGAGTCTGGTGTGGTGGTGGCCGTCAGCGCAGCGGACGGCACCCTGCTCTGGGTCGAAGGCGACCGCAACGCGCGCCGGCGCGCTGAAGCGATGAACTTCGTGCCCGGTGCCGACTGGAGCGAGCGTGCTGCCGGGACCAACGCTCCAGGCACGGCGCTGGCGCTGGATCGCGCGGTCCAGATCCGTGGATCGGAGCACTTCGCCCGGGTCGTACAGCCATGGAGTTGCACAGCTGTGCCGATCCACGCCCGCGACAGCGGTGCGCTCATCGGTGCGCTCGATCTGACCGGCGGTGCTCGCGTTGTCTCGCCCCAGACCCTGGCTCTCATGCGGGCCACGGCGGTGGCGGTGGAGAACCATCTCGCGCTGTTGCGGCTCACCGGCGCCGTGACCGAATCGCCCAGCGCTGCGCGGCTCACCGTGCTGGGCGGCAACCGACCACGATGGGTGGTAACCGACGAGCATGGTCAGTCGCGCGCGACCACGTTGACCGGACGGCACGCCGACATCCTGGTTCTGCTGAGCCGCCATCCGGAAGGGCTCACGGCCGATCATCTCGCGCTGCTTCTCGACGACAAGGATCTCGACGTCGTGACCGTGCGGGCCGAGATGTCGCGGTTGCGAAAGGTCATCGGTTCGGACTTCGTGGCGTCGCGGCCCTACCGCCTGCTCAAGCCGGTCACCAGCGACGTCGCTGAAACCCTCGCCGCACTCGACACCGGCGATGTCGCAACCGCGCTGTCTCATTACAGCGGTCCGTTGTTGCCGCAGTCGGTATCCCCTGCGATCGCCCGCATGCGTACCGAGTTGAGCACCAGCGTGCGCGGCGCGGTGTTCGCCGCCGGGGACTTCGAAGTGCTACGACGCTGGTTGGATCTGCCCGAAGGCCGCGACGACCGCGACGGTTGGCAGATGTTGCACGACAGCGCGCACGCCCGGCCGGTCGCCCGTGCCCATGCCGGCGGCCGCCTCGCAGGCATCGATTTCGAATTGGGCTGACGCGCGGCGTTCGTTGCAACTGTGATGCAACGGTGCCGTTCCTACCGTGAGTGATCACCACCACACATTGGACTTACGGAGGACACCATGACGATCTACGCACGACCGGGTTCTGACGGGTCAGTGATGACCTTCCAGGCTCGGTACGAGAATTTCATCGGCGGTGAGTGGATTCCGCCGGTCGGTGGTGAGTACTTCGAGAATTTGACGCCGGTGACTGGCCAGCCGTTCACCGAGATTCCGCGTTCGGGCGAGGCTGATGTCGAGAAGGCTCTTGATGCCGCCCATGGCGCCGCTTGGGCGTGGGGTAAGACGTCACCGGCCGAGCGTGCGGTGATCCTCAACAAGATCGCCGATCGTATCGAGGAGAACCTCGAAGCGATCGCGGTGGCGGAGGCGTGGGACAACGGCAAGCCTGTGCGCGAGACGTTGAACGCCGATATCCCGTTGGCGGTCGATCATTTCCGCTATTTCGCCGGTGTGATCCGGGCGCAGGAGGGCTCGCTGTCGCAGATCGACGACGACACCGTGGCCTATCACTTCCACGAACCGCTCGGCGTGGTCGGCCAGATCATCCCGTGGAACTTCCCGATCCTGATGGCCACCTGGAAACTGGCGCCCGCTCTTGCCGCGGGCAACGCGGTGGTGCTCAAGCCGGCCGAGCAGACCCCGGCCTCGATCCTGTACCTGATGAGCCTGATCGGTGACCTGCTGCCCGCAGGCGTGCTCAACGTGGTCAACGGCTTCGGGTTCGAGGCGGGCAAGCCACTGGCCTCCTCGGACCGCATCGCCAAGATCGCGTTCACCGGCGAGACCACCACCGGCCGGCTGATCATGCAGTACGCATCGCAGAACCTGATCCCCGTCACTTTGGAGTTGGGCGGCAAGAGCCCCAACATCTTCTTTTCCGACGTGCTGGGCGCCGGAGATGACTTCCAGGACAAGGCGCTGGAGGGCTTCACCATGTTCGCGCTGAACCAGGGCGAGGTCTGCACCTGCCCGTCACGCAGCCTGGTCCAGGCCGACATCTACGACGAATTCCTCGAACTGGCCGCCATCCGCACCAAGGCCGTGCGCCAGGGCGACCCGCTGGACACCGAGACGATGATCGGTAGCCAGGCCTCCAACGACCAGCTCGAAAAGATCCTGTCCTACATCGAGATCGGCAAAGACGAAGGGGCCAGGGTCGTCACCGGCGGTGAACGCGCCCAGCTCGGCGGTGACCTCAACGGCGGCTACTACGTGCAGCCCACCATCTTCGAGGGCAACAACACGATGCGGATCTTCCAGGAAGAGATCTTCGGCCCGGTGGTGGCCGTGACGTCGTTCACCGACTACGACGACGCCATCAGCATCGCCAACGACACCCTCTACGGGCTCGGTGCCGGGGTGTGGAGCCGCGACGGCAACACCGCCTACCGCGCCGGCCGCGACATCAAGGCCGGCCGGGTATGGACCAACTGCTACCACGCCTACCCCGCACACGCCGCCTTCGGCGGCTACAAACAATCCGGCATCGGCCGCGAAACCCACAAAATGATGCTCGACCACTACCAGCAGACCAAAAACCTGCTCGTCTCCTACTCAGATCAGGCCCTTGGGTTCTTCTGACCGAGGACCAAAGCCACTTCACCCGCAACACCTTCACGAATGGAATGAACTCATGACTCAAACGCTCAACTCCCCCGCCGAGGCCGACGCTTCGACTGACACCATGCGCGCGGCCGTCGTCACAGAATTCGGTGCGCCGCTACAGGTCTCCGATCTGGAGTTGCCGACACCCGGCTACGGCGAGGCGCTGGTCAAGCTCGAAACCTCCGGCGTCTGCCACACCGATCTCCATGCGGCACAAGGTGATTGGCCGGTCAAGCCGAAACCACCATTCGTGCCGGGACATGAGGGGTACGGCACAGTGGTGGCGCTCGGCGAAGGCGTCCACGACCTGTCGGTTGGCGACAAGGTCGGCAATGCGTGGCTGTGGTCGGCCTGTGGGCGCTGCGAGCACTGCCGCACCGGGTGGGAAACGCTGTGCGAGAGCCAGCGCAACGGCGGCTACACGGTCAACGGTAGCTTCGGCACGTACATGCTGGTCAACGCCGATTTTGCCGCCCGCATCCCGGACGGCGCGGACCCGCTCGAGGTCGCGCCGATCCTGTGCGCCGGTGTCACCGTCTACAAGGGGCTGAAGGTCACCGACACCAAGCCCGACGACTGGGTGGTGATCTCGGGCATCGGCGGTCTCGGCCACATGGCCGTGCAATACGCCCAGGCGATGGGCCTG
>DATFCF010000847.1:0-8467 GCA_035253445.1 Mycobacterium sp. | reverse complement strand
CGCGCCCTGGCTGCGCGCATGATCAGCACCGCGCCGACGAGCGCGCCCACTGCGGCCACCAAGGTGATCACCGCGCCCACGTAATGCCGCTGCGTGCCGACCAGGTCGGCGACAGGGACATCCGCAAGGTGAGCGGCGCGTACCGCCACATCGCGGATCACCCACAGGCTGATCGCCAGGTATGCCGTGCCCGCACTCGCCGCCGCCACCAGTACCGCCAGCACCCGCAGCGGCCAGCCACGTACGGCCAATGCCGCGATCGCCGCGGCCAGCAGTAACACCGCCAGCGGCACCAGCGCCGTCGACCAGTTCCCGCCGGACAACGCGACGGTCTTGGGCTGCCCCAGCCCGTCGAACGAGGTCACCTCGACCCACGTCATCCGCGACGCCACCCACAGGGCCGCCGCGGCGGCCACCAGCAGGAGTTGCGCGATGCGGGTCACAGCGCCGGTGGGCTGGAGCGAAGCGACTCGGGCAGAGGCTCGGTCAACGTTTCCGCCGCGGCGATCGCGTTGAGCACGGCGCGGGCCTTGTTCGCCGCCTCGGTGTACTCATACGGCCCATTGGAATCGGCCACGACTCCACCGCCGGCCTGCACGTACGCCTTGCCGTTTCGCATCAGGGCGGTGCGGATGGCGATCGCGAAGTCGGCGTTGCCCGCGAAGTCCAGATACCCGAGCACGCCGCCATAGAGGCCGCGGCGGGTCTTCTCGACCTCTTCGATCAGCTCCATCGCGCGCACCTTCGGCGCACCCGACAGCGTGCCTGCCGGGAAGCAGGCATTCACGGCGTCCAAGGCGGTCTTGCCCTCGGCGAGCTGGCCGGTCACCGTCGACACCAGGTGCATGACGTGGCTGTAGCGCTCGATGTGGCTGTAGTCCTCGACGCGCACCGTTCCCGGCTGGCAAACGCGGCCCAGATCATTGCGGCCCAGGTCGACCAGCATCAGGTGCTCGGCGCGCTCCTTGTCGTCGTTCTGCAGCTCCTTCTCCAGCAGCAGGTCTTCTTCCTCGGTCGTCCCGCGCCACCGGGTGCCGGCGATCGGGTGCGTGGTCGCCCGGCCGTCCTTCACCGTCACCAACGCCTCCGGACTGGACCCGACGATCGAAAAGTCCAGTCCCCCAGTGGCATCGGGCACATTGAGCAGATACATATACGGGCTGGGATTGGACACCCGCAGCATGCGGTACACGTCGAGCGGATCTGCGTCGGTGTCCATCTCGAACCGCTGCGAGGGCACGACCTGGAACGCCTCACCGGCTTCGATGTCGCGCACCAGCTTCTCGACGATCGCGCCGTACTCCTCGACGGTGCGCTGCGCGCGATGCAGCGGCTCGGGCCTGCTGAACGTCGCCACGGTGGACGGCAGATGCACGCTCAGCGCGGCCGTCATCACGTCCAGCCGGGCGACAGCGTCGTCGTAGGCCCAATCCACCCGCTCGTCGGTGCCGTTCCAGTTCACGGCGTTGGCGATCAGCGTGATGGTGCCTTCGTGGTGGTCCACTGCCGCGATGTCGGTGGCCAGAAGCAGCAGCATGTCCGGCAACCCGAGGTCGTCCACGGCGAGCTCGGGCAGCCGCTCCAGCCGCCGCACCATGTCGTAGGCGAAGAAGCCGACCAGGCCCGACGACAGCGGCGGCAGTCCCGGCAGCGGCTCGGTCTTCAACAGCTCCAGCGTCGCGGCTATCGCCTGCAGCGGATCCCCGCCGCTCGGCGCGTCGCGCGGCGTGACACCCAGCCAGACCGCCTCGCCGTCGCGCACCGTCAACGCCGACGGCGCTCCGGCCCCGATGAACGACCACCGCGACCACGACCGCCCGTTTTCGGCTGACTCCAGCAAGAACGTCCCGGGGCGGTTGGCCGCCAGCTTGCGGTACGCCGACAGCGGGGTCTCACTGTCGGCGAGCACCTTGCGAGTCACCGGCACCACGCGGTGCTCGGCGGCCAGCGCCCGGAAGTCCTCGCGTGAGGTGGTGATGGCGAGGTTGGCGGTCGGTCCGGCAGCGACCGGGGAATGTGACTGCACGCGACAATCCTCCCAGAAGACTCACCCAGCGAAGACGCAAGCCAGCGGCGATGCCGACGCCGGGGTCAGCGGACTGGCCAGCACGACCGGTCCCTGCGCCATGAACCGTGGGGTGCGGCCGCGGTGCTCGTCGGCCGCGTGCGCCGTAAACGGGTGGACGATGTACACGTCGCCCGGCTGCCCCGTCGCATGGAGCACCGGGCGCCCGGCACTCGCTTGGTCGACCACTCGGCCCATCTCTTCGAGGTCCAGCGGGTCAGCGCCAAGCACGCGGGCGACGTCGTGGTGTGAACCCACCCGGATGCGCGTGGGCGCGTCGTCCGGACCGACGTCGGAGAGCAGAGTGAGCACGAGCACGGTGTGGGGACGACCGGTCACGGTCCAGGTCCCGTCGGGCAGCGGTGTGTTGGCGTCGACGTGCCAACCCCGGTCCTCGGCCGGCGGCAAGACCGGGAACCTGACCGGGATATTTCCCAACGAGTAGCGCGGTTGCCATCCGCCGCTGCCGCAGATCGTGTCCAGGGCCGCGGACAGTTTCCGACTTCGCACCAATTCGCCGAATGGGCCCTGCCCGGTCATATCGGCGGTCCACTTCACGGGCTCCGGCCACTTGTCGGGATCATCGGCCGGCAGCCCCAATTGCTTCCACAACACGGCGCGCGCGGCGTCGGCGACGGCCCTCGGCGCGGCGTGCTCGACCTTGGCGTATCCGTCGGAGATGAACGCGTCCACATCGACCATTCAGCGGACCCTTCCACATGGAGCATGCACCGCGCCAACGATTTTGGGGCTGCGGTCGGGGTCGTCGCAGTGGCAGGCGTAGCGTGACCGTCATGAAACGTGGGGACCGGGTCACCGAGTTCGAGCTACCGGATCAAACGGGCACGCCGCGCAGCCTGACGAGCCTGCTTGCCGACGGCCCCATCGTGCTGTTCTTCTATCCCGCCGCGATGACACCGGGCTGTACGAAGGAGGCGTGTCACTTCCGCGATCTCGCTTCGGAGTTCGCCGCCCTCGGCGCCAGCCGCGTCGGCATCAGCACCGATGCCGTTGAGAAGCAGGCGAAGTTCGCCGATCAGCAGAGCTTCGACTACCCGCTGCTGTCCGACGCAGATGGCGCGGTCGCGGCGCAGTTCGGCGTCAAGCGTGGACTGCTCGGCAAGCTCATGCCGGTCAAGCGGACGACGTTCGTCATCGACACAGACCGCACCGTTCTCGAGGTGATCGCCAGCGAATTCAGCATGGACACTCACGCGGACAAGGCGCTCGAGGTGCTGCGGGAGCGCCAGTCGGCCTAGTGCAAGCTTGAGAATGTGGGGGCACAAGCCAGGAACAACGTGAACGTCGTCGGCGCCCCGGACGGGCCGACGATCATGCTGGCGCACGGTTTCGGCTGCGATCAAATCCTGTGGCGTTACGTCACGTCCGCGCTCGTCCCCGAGTTCCGGGTGGTGCTGTTCGACCACATCGGATCGGGCGCATCGGACCCGTCGGCGTGGGATCCGCACCGCTACGCGTCGTTGCAGGGATACGCCGACGACGTCCTCGACATCGTCAACGAACTGGACCTGCGGGACGTGACGTTCGTCGGCCATTCCGTGGCCGCGATGATCGGGGTGCTCGCGGTGGCCGCCGAGCCCGGTCGGTTCGCCAAGCTGATCCTGCTGGTTCCCTCCCCCTGCTACATCGACGACGGGGACTACCGCGGTGGCTTCTCCCGAAGCGACATCGACGAACTTCTCGAGTCTCTCGAGAGCAACTATCTGGGCTGGTCGCGGGCGATGGCCCCGGTGATCATGGGAGCGCCGGACCGCCCTGAGCTCGCAGACGAACTCACTGACAGCTTCTGTCGTACCGACCCCGAATGCGCACGGGTGTTCGCGCGTGCGACGTTCCTTGCCGACAACCGTGCGGATTTGGCGCGCGTGACCATCCCCACGCTGGTCATCGACAGCGCACAGGACGCGATTGCGCCGCGGGAGGTCGGAACTTACGTCCAGCGCACCATTGCGGGCAGCAGACTGATCACGCTCGACACCATCGGCCACTGCCCGCAGCTCAGCGCTCCGGACCCCACCGCCTCGGCGATTGCGGCGTTCGCGCGGTCCACGTGACCACAGACAGAGAGGCGATCGACCTCTACGAGAACGCGCCGTGCGGATACATCGCGACAGGCCCGGACCGGCGAATCGTCGCCGTGAACGCAACGCTGTCGACATGGCTTGGCTACGAACGAAACCAGTTGATCGGCAAGGCATTCACCGACTTGCTCACCGCCGGTGGGCTCATTCACTATGAGACCCACTTCGCCCCCCTGCTCGAGGTCGAGGGCGAAATAGGCGGAGTCACCGTCGAATTGGTCACCGCGCATGGCGTGCGGCTGCCAATGTTCGTCACTGCAAATTCCAAGGTCGATACCAGTGGCCGGGCCGTGTTACTACGATTCGTTCTGCAAGACGCCCGGGATCGGCGGTCGTATGAACGCGAACTGCTCGAGGCCCGCAGACGAGCCGAACTGGAACGCACACGGGCGCAGGTGCTGGTGGGCACTTTGCAGCGCTCACTGCTTCCGCCATCCCTGTCCCCTCCCGATGGCCTGGAAGCATCCGCGTACCTCCATCCCTCCTCGCCCGACGAGGTAGGCGGGGATTTCTACGACTTGTTCCCGCTGTCGTCGCACAAGTGGGGTTTCTTCCTCGGCGACGTGTGCGGTAAAGGCGCGAACGCGGCCGCGCTGACATCGTTGGCGCGATACACGCTGCGCGCGGCGGCGGTCATCGACGACGATCCGGTGAGGGTTCTGCACAACCTCGATGCCGTCTTCGACCAGGAGGTGATGAACGACGCGCTGCGGTTCTGCACCGTCGTCTTCGGAATCCTGAGTCGCCGCAACGACGGCTTCGAGGTGCACCTCGCGAGCGCAGGCCATCCACCGGCGCTGTTGATCACCGCTGACGGCCGCGTGCGGTACGTCGACACCGCGGGCGGTCCGGCGATCGGAATCTCCTCGAAGTCGCCCTTCCTCTCGACGCGACTCTGCCTGACGGCCGGCGACGCCCTGGTGCTGTACACAGACGGATTGACCGAGGCGCGTACCGGTGTCGGCACCGCGCGGTACGACGACGAAGACGCCCTGATCGGCTTCGCGGCCGCACACGCCCCGACCACGGCCCGGTCGATTGTGTACGCGATCCGCTCTGTTCTCGACGGCCTTGGGGCCGGCGTGGAGGACGACGTTGCGGTATTGGCGCTGGGCGTGCCGCAGCCGTCCTAGCAGCCTATGAGTCTCGGCCCAACAACAGGTCGGCGTCGAAACACGTGTGATCGCCGGTATGGCATGCCGCGCCGATCTGGTCGACCTCGAGCAGCACGGTGTCCCCGTCGCAGTCCAGCCGCACCGAGTGCACGTACTGGGTGTGACCGGAAGTCTCCCCCTTCACCCAATGCTGTTGGCGGGAGCGCGAGTAGTAGGTGGCCTTGCGGGTTTCCAGCGTGCGCGCCAGTGCGAGGTCGTCCATCCACGCCACCATCAGCACCTGGCCCGTGCCGCGCTCCTGCGCCACCGCGGTGAACAATCCGTTCGCGTCGCGCTTGAGCCGCGACGCGATGCTTGCGTCGAGCGTCATGTCGATCTGTTCTTCGCGCGAGCGCTCATCACCGCACCACGATCCCTTCGGCCGCCATCGCCGCCTTCACCTGGCCGATGGTCAGCTCCCGGAAGTGGAACACGCTCGCGGCCAGTACGGCGTCGGCACCTGCAACAACGGCGGGCGCGAAGTGTTCCACCGCGCCCGCGCCCCCGCTGGCGATCACCGGCACCGAAACCGCCCCACGCACGGCCCGCAACATCTTCAGGTCGAAGCCCGCCTTGGTGCCGTCGTAGTCCATCGAATTGAGCAGGATTTCACCAACGCCGAGTTCCGCTCCGCGCGTTGCCCATTCAACCGCGTCGATGCCGGTGCCGCGGCGTCCGCCGTGCGTGGTGACCTCCCACCCCGACGGTGTCGGCTCCTGACCTTGCGGGACGGTGCGCGCGTCGACCGACAGCACGATGCACTGCGACCCGAACTGGCGCGACAACTCGGCCAGCAGTTCGGGGCGCGCGATGGCAGCCGTGTTGACGGCGACCTTGTCAGCGCCGGCGCGCAGCAGCACATCGACGTCCGCCACCGACCGCACACCGCCTCCGACGGTCAGCGGGATGAACACCTGCTCGGCGGTGTGTTTGACGACCTCCAGCATGGTGGCCCTGCCCGCTGACGAGGCAGTGACGTCCAGGAACGTGAGTTCGTCGGCACCCTCTGCGTCGTAGGCCGCCGCGAGCTCGACCGGATCGCCCGCGTCACGCAGGTTTTCGAAGTTGACTCCCTTGACCACCCGGCCGTCGTCGACGTCCAGGCAGGGAATGATGCGCACCGCAACATCCATCAGTGTTCCCCCGGTTCGCCGACGGTGCGCAGAATGTCCAGGATCTCGCCGTGCACACCGGGCAGTCCGACAAGCGCGGAGCTCGACTTGATGGTCCAGTCGTTGCCGGCCAGGTCGGTGACGAGACCGCCTGCGGCGCGCACCAACGCCACCCCTGCCGCGTGGTCCCACGGATGACCACTGAAACTGATTGCGCCACCAAGGATTCCGGCGGCCGTGTACGCAAGGTCGATACCGGTAGCGCCGTGCATCCTCAACCGGGAGCACTTCCGGCTGAGGTTCTCGATCGCCGCCAACCGATAGCGGCCGGGCACGCTGCCACGCGAGTCGATGTTGAACGTGCCCACGCCGACGATCGAGTCGCACAACTTGGCGGGCTTCAGCGGGACTTGCTCGACACCGTTGCTGGACAACGGTTTACCGACGACGGCGGTGAAGCGCTCCCCCGTGAACGGCACCCACGTCAAACCTGCCACCGGTTCGCCGTCACGCACCAAACCGAGCAGTATCGCGGCCATCGGAGAGCCTGCCGCGTAGTTGAACGTGCCGTCGATCGGATCGAGCACCCACACCAGCGGCGAATCGACGTCCGCGCCGCCGAATTCCTCACCGTGCACCTCGATACCGGTCTTGTCGGTGAGCGACGCCACGACCTGTCGTTCGATGGCCAGGTCGACCTCGGTGGCGAAGTCGTTGCCCTTCTTTTGCACAGCCGATTCCGCGCGGTGCCCGGCGATGAACGGCTTGGCCGCCTCGTCGAGAATGGCGGCGGCCTCGGCGACCAGCGCGTCGAGGTCGGCCTGGTCCAGCGCCATCGTGGTCCTACCGCCCCGTCGCGGCCAGTGCCTGCGGCAGCGTGAACCGCCCGGCGTACAAGGCCTTTCCGACGATGGCGCCCTCCACACCACGATCGACCAGCGTCGCGATGGCGCGCAGGTCGTCAAGACTGGACACTCCGCCGGACGCGATCACCGGGGCGTCGGTGCGCTCGGTGACATTTGTCAGCAGCTCGAGGTTGGGTCCCTTCAGGGTGCCGTCCTTGGTGACGTCGGTGACGACGAAGCGCGAACATCCTTGTTGGTCAAGGCGCTCCAGCACCTCCCAGAGGTCACCGCCATCGGTTTCCCAGCCGCGGCCACGCAGCCGGTGCTCTCCGTCGACGATCTTGACGTCCAGCCCGACGGCCACCTTCTCGCCGTGCTCGGCGATGACCTTGGCGCACCACTGCGGGTTCTCCAGCGCCGCGGTGCCGAGGTTGACCCTGGAGCAGCCGGTGTCCAGCGCCGCCTTCAGCGACTCGTCGTCGCGAATCCCGCCGGACAGCTCGACCGCGACGTCGAGCTTGCCGACCACCTCGGCGAGCAGTTCACGATTCGAGCCGCGCCCGAACGCCGCGTCCAGGTCGACAAGATGGATCCATTCGGCGCCGTCGCGCTGCCAGTTCAGCGCGGCGTCCAGCGCCGAGCCGTACTCGGTTTCGCTGCCGGCCTGGCCCTGCACCAGGCGCACGGCACGGCCCTCGACCACGTCGACGGCGGGCAAAAGTATCAATGGCCTTATCCCAGACACGGGGCTCAACCTAGCGCCTGTACCCAGTTGGACAGCAATGCGGCGCCCGCATCGCCGCTCTTCTCCGGGTGAAACTGGGTAGCGGCCAGTGGACCGTCCTCCACGGCAGCGAGGAACGGGACATGGTGCGTCGCCCATGTCAGCAGCGCGCCGGGGTTGCCCTCCCACTGCTGCGCGGCATACGAGTGCACGAAGTAGAACCGGGTCGTCTTGTCGAAGCCGTTGAACAACACGCTGCCGTCCGGCGCGTCGACGACGTTCCAGCCCATGTGCGGGATCACCGGGGCGTCCAACCGGATGACCGCGCCGGGCCATTGGCCGCAGCCCGTGGTCTCCTGGCCGAACTCCACGCCGCGGGAGAACAGGATCTGCATGCCGACGCACACACCGAGCACCGGGCGGCCCGCCGCGACCCTGTCGGCGATGATCTTCTCGCCGCCGATC
>DATFCF010000846.1:0-5567 GCA_035253445.1 Mycobacterium sp. | reverse complement strand
AGCCCCTTCGCGATGCCGTCCAGGTAGGCGGCCAGTTCCTTGGGGCGGGCGTACATGGGTCCGTGTCCCGTTGCCCACTCGGTGGTCTCGGCACCGGCGCGGGCGGCCAGTTCGTGCTGCGTGGCGGCGGGAAGAGCGCGGTCCTCGGAGGCGACCAGGTAGTGCGACGGCAGGTCTCGCCAGGCCGGCGCGCCGGACGGGGCGCTGTCGATGCCAAGACGGGCAAACTTCTGCACCGCGCCGGCGAGTGCCGTGCGCTCGGCGGGGGCGTCGGCAGCCATGACGGTGCCGTAGGCGGCGCGATCGACGTAGGAGTGGCCGTCCTCGGTGACCCTCAGGGATTCGGGGAGCACGCTGCCGGGGCGTCGGCGGGCGATGTCGCTCACCGACTCGCCCTCGTCGGGCATGAAGGCGGCGATGTACGACAGGGCCTGAACCTTGTCCTGGCCGCGGGCGGCGTTGGTGATGACGGCGCCGCCGTACGACCAGCCGACCAGCAGCACTGGTCCGTCGACGGTGGACAGGGTCCGGCGTACGGTGGCGATGTCATGTTCCATTGTCTCTAGCGGGAGTTGGGCTGCCACGGGCGCGTGTCCCAGGGCCTGCAGCTCGGTGATCGTCTCGCTCCAGCAGGAGCCGTCGGACCAAAGGCCGTGGACGAGGACGATGGTGGTCATAGGGAGCCTCCGGAAGAATTGTCATGTGGGCGTGGAAGACGGTTTGGTTGAGCACGTGGCTAAACGACGCGGCGGAAAGGTCAGCATGCCCAGACCGGATGATCGTGGTGGTGCGGCGCAGGATTGTCGGGCAACTGTCGGGCGAGGCGGCGGAGTTCGTGAAAGTCGGCCTGGGTCGCGCGCAGGTGCCGGGGCAGCGTACGCCTCAGTGAGGAGCGCGCGTCCTCAGGTGCGGCTGCGGGTGTGGTGAGTAGCCCAGTCGAGCGCGTAGTCAGCCACTTCCTCCCAACCGTCTTGGCCGACGATGAAGTGGGTGCGGCCAGGAAACTCCCGGTATTCGGTGACGGCGGGGGACGTGCGGGACAGGCGTAAGTTGGCCTTGGTCACCTTCGGCGGCACTATGTGGTCGGCCTTGCCAGCGATGAACAGCAGGGGCGACCGCCGGTTGTGAAAGTTGATTTTTGTGGCGGCGCGGGGGTTGAGGTTGGCGAACGCTCCCTGGAAGAGTACGCGTGCCGATCCGGGCACGTGGTAGCGCTGGTAGATGGCGGCGGACTCCTCCTCGCCGAGTAAGTGGGTGAAGCCGTAGTGGAACTGCCGCGGTGTCAGTGCGATGGCCTTGTTCATGTTGGCGGGGTTGCGAAGGACTGGCCAGGCCGATTTCAGGGTGGAGTAGGGCAATGGGAGCACACCCTTGACGGCGGCCGAGTCGATCGCCACGCCGACGCTGCCCAGGCCCCGGTCGAGCAGGATCTGGGTGATTGCGCCGCCGAAGGAGTGCCCCATGATGACGGGTGTCTCGTCCAGGCCGCGGATGATCTCCTCGTAATGCGCGATCACCTCGCGCAGACCCAATCCGGAGATGCGCGCCGGAGCACGTCTGATTTCTTCCACCTCGCCCTCCAGGCCCGGCCAGGCAGGGGCAAGGACCCGATAGCCCTGCGCCTGGTAGTGCGGTATCCATTTCTCCCAGCTGCGCGGAGTCATCCAGAGGCCGTGGATGAGCACGACGGTGCCGACCGTGCTGTTACGGGTATCAGTCATAAGCCCTCCATTAGATAGAACGGTCTATACAGTTTCAGACTGTAAGCCGGGATTGTCGCCTTCGCAAGGGATGGGGGAGATGTCCTCGTCACATGCAGTGAGGTCGTGCTGTGGTGGGCCGTGCCTGCGGTACCGGCGCTTTGGGTCGCAGGGAATTGGGGGTAGGTTCAGTCCGAATGATGACGCAGGGCATAACATTTGAGAATGAGACCTGGGTCGGAGCGTGGCGCTTGTTGCGGTTCGGTGGTGGTGGCGGGTGCTCCTGAAATTCCGCGAGGGATCAGACTAGGCGGCTCACCTACGAATTCGGCAGCATGGACGCTCGACGTATCGCCAGCGGCATCAAGCCGACTCCGGTTGGCGTCGTGGGAGTCGTCCGTAGCTGCCTAGGGCGGGCGGGGCCGAAAAGAGGTCGGATAATTACAGAGGATGGCGCTCGATCGGCAATCGACTCCGCCGCGGCCGGACAGTCCGGGCATGTTCGATGGGACTGGATTGAACATGCCCGGCAGGGCGCACCCGAGGATGATAGGTCAGTCGGCGGTCAGAAGAGCGGCAACGCCCTGCGTGAGGGTGTCGCTGGCCGTCTGCGGATCCTCCAGATAGGCGGCCACCATCGCCCCGTCACGCAGCGCCACCATCGCATCGGCCGACCGCTTCGAGTCGGCCACGCCGGCCTGTTGGAAGGCGTCCTGTAGCACTCGGTGGAATGCGTCCCGGTATACCAGAACCACCTGGTGGATCACACTGTCGCGCTCCGGGTACTCGACCGCTGCATTAATGAACGGGCATCCACGGAATCCCACACGGCACATCTCCTCGCCGATACCGTGGGCGACTATCTCGAGGAAGGCCGCAGGAGTGCCGGCTTCCTCCTTGGCTGCGGCCAAGCCTGCGCGAATGCGGTGATCCGTGGCCTCGAGGTAGGCGCGCACGAGGTCATCCTTGCCCTCGAAGTGCCGGTAGAACGTGCCTCGGGCGACATCCGCCTCCGCCATGACACGATCGACACCTACTGCCCGGATGCCCTCGACGTAGAAGAGCCTGCTCGCCGTGGCCAACAGCCGCTCCCGCGCCTTTGAACGACGACCCGGCGCAGGAATGCTCTTCACCTTCCACATATCACCACTATATGAAACGTTCTTTCTATGCGCCTACGTCATGGGCTCCTGTCGTCGTCGTTCAGTAGTTGAAGATTCCGATCCGCCGGGCCCACCCGCGGTCGGCAAGCGGTTCGTGGTCGCGGCATCTGGCGACCTCAAGAGGGTTACCTTCGAACTCGGGGCAAGGGCGCCGTGTCATCGTCCGTGACGCGGACATCGGCGCTGCGGGCACAGGGAACTGTGGGTGCACTCGTCGACATCGGGCAGGTCGGTCCCGCATGACCCGACTGCTCGTCAAACTCGAAGCGGGCCGCGACCTCACGGACAAGATCGCCGCCGACTGAGCACATGGAGCGACCGGCGGGTCCACTCCGGGGTAGTCCACGGTGCCCAATCGGTGACTGACGGCACCGCATCGCGAGAGGGTTATTCGGTGGTAACACACTCGCGCCCAGATGTTTTGGGCGTTCTGGAAGCAATTCGAATTGTCCGGCGAGAGAATTTCGGACCGGTGCCGACCATCCTAATGGCGACGCCGACGAGCGAGCCGCCCACGACACCGACACCGAATATGCTCTTGGCGAAATCATCCGGACCAGGGGCGCTCGGTTCGGTGGAGTGACCGACTCGAGCGACCCTTGTGAGGGGCTTCTCGGACCTGTCAGTGGGTCGAAGGGCCCTGCCCGGGCTCATCGCTGGGATGCGGTCCCAGTATTCGGCTCGGGTTTCCGCGCCGCGCGCAGCATTCCGGTCTCTGGATGGCACCCCAGGTACTCGAAGTACTGCTGCTCCGCGGCGGCGACAGTGACTTCGTGGTAGAGCCGGAGGCGGGCCTTCGGACCCAGGGCCGCCAGGTATTTCATCGCTTTACCAAAGATGGACAAATGCGTGGGGTGACGACGAGCCCACTCGTCGAGGTCGGCGAGGCTACGCCACCAGCTCATTCCGAATGTTTTGTCGACCGGGCTGCCGTCGCTGTCGACGAGTTGCACATACCGGTTCGCGAAGCAACCCACCGACTGGCCATCGTCGCGGAGGAAGTCCATCCCGGCACGCAGGATCGGCTCGATCTCTTCGAGATACATCCGGCGTTCGTCGCCGTCAGTGTCGCTCCAGTCCTGGCCGGACCGGATCAGGCACAGGTTGTGCTGCCCGCGGACGACCTGCCTGTAGCGGTCACCGGACACGCCCGAGGGTTCACCGGCGTCGAGCGGGTCTATCTGAGCAAGTGGGATTCGATCTCGGGCTCCTCCCCAGTAGGCGTGCTCGGCGACCGGTCCAGTGAATCTCTCGGACAGGTTGGCGACACCTTCGGCGCGGTTGCTTGAAAACAGTGTCTCGAACCGGGAGGTCGTCGGCCGCACCACCTCGACGAAGAACCCGGCCTCGTCGGACAAGTTCTGCTCGCCCAGCCACATCGCCCGGGCCTGGACGAACCAGCGGTCGAACCGGGTGGGATCGTCCCAGTACGCGATTGTCAGCACAGTGTAGAAACCGGCTTCGTCGGTGTAAGCGGCACGGTCGACGTGTGCCGGACCATCCGCAGCTGCGTATGTCTCCGAAAGGGCGACGAGTGCACCCTGGACCAGGGCCGGCTCGTCGGCGTCGCGGTATTGGGTCCCGAAGTAGGCCATGACCATCTGATCCACCTTTTGCGGATACCTCGCCACGAACGCCTCGGCCGAGGGATGCCAGTTCGGAGGCTGGCTGCTCGGTTGGGTCCGCTCGTTGAGGAGGTGTTCGGGGATAGCTGTTTCCATGGACTGACCCTTCAAAAGGAGGAGATGATATGGAGATATCGACGATCGGCGGCCTGCTGCGGACTCCCGACCACCTAGGCATGAGTTCGGTTGGCCAGCAACAGTAGCGACCGGTCTCAAACTGTGCCGGACTGAGTCGGGTAGCAGTGCACAATTGCGCGGAGGCCGCCTACAGAGTGTCCAGACGAGCCGCACGGCTCCGCATTCCGTCTACACGCAAACTCTGCTACCTGGTCTCGTCCGCAGTATTTGCTCGCGCCGAGACCTTCATCATTCCGGATCTGATCCTGCCGCCACTGACGCGTCGTGCCAGTGTCACTGACCTCGTGTGCCGACTTCTTTACCCGGGCCGCCGCGTGGCATTCCGGTAGTCGCCGGGAGTCCGCCCTGTTGCCTCACGGAACGCTCGGTGAAATCCGGAATCGCTGTCGAACCCGCACGCCGCAGCTACAAAGCCGATTGGCCTGATCGGGTCACTTCCCAGGAGTTGTTTGGCCCGCTCGATCCGGATCCGCCGTAGCTGTGCGGCGACACCCTCGTCGCCGACAACTCGGTACAGCGACCGGCGCGACATGTTGCACGCCTGGGCGACGCTGCTTGCATCGAGCCGCACGTCGGCATAGTTACGGTTCAGGAATTCCGTGATCCGCTGCCGCATGAGCGCCTTTTCGGCGCCGGGGGCTTGTGTGGTGTTGGCGGCGAACGAGGCGGCGGCGGAGAGCAGACCGACCGCATGCGGGACGAGCAAAGCAGCCTGTCCAGAATCGGACCTGGCCAGCTCGTGCAGGGAAGTGAGGAACGTCGCCACTGCCGCTCCGGGAGTTCCACTTCCGAGCGTGCGGGCGGTCAGTTGGCGGGTGTCCGGGACGAGCAGGTTCCGCTTCGGCACCTGAACCACGAGATGGCTGTGCGGTTCGTCGAAATGGAGGGAGTAGGGGCGCGTGCTGTCACAGAAGGCCATTGCGCCTCCTGTCAGAATGGCG